>JBKQQQ010001112.1:0-10276 GCA_052144275.1 Streptosporangiaceae bacterium | reverse complement strand
CGGGTCAGGTGCAGCGCCACGATCGGGACGTCGAGCGAGAACGCCGTGCCGAGCATGACCGGCACCTCGTTGTACTCCCACGGGTGCAGGTCGATCACGTGTCCCTCGGGGAACAACTGGGTGACCCCGATCGAGAAGATGCCGAAGTGGGTGCGGGAGTCCTCTGCCGTCTCCGGCCCCGAGTGGCCGGCGATCCACAGCACCTTGCCGACCTTGAGCTCGCTGTCCTGGGCCAGCTGGCTGAACAACCGCATCAGCCCGTACTTGAGGTAGGAGAACGAGCCGTACGTCGAGCACGCCCCCCAGAAGCCATCGAAATCAGAAAACGGATCAGGGGAGAGGTTCACCGTGGCCAGCCCCGCCACCAGCCCGGCGTTGGTGAACTCGGTGATCTCGGTCGGCAGCAGCGCCCCGTAAGGGTTCTCCGATCGCTCGTACCACCCGGTCCCCGGCGAGCCGTTGAAGTCCTGGCCGAACCCGGCGATGTTCGTCGACTCGGCCAGGTCGGCCGAGGCCGCGATGAACAGCGGCCTGCCGTGCTCGCGCAGCGCGACCGAGTTCACGTACGCGCCCCAGGCGGCCAGGCCGGCCCGGTTCGGGGCCTTCTCGCCCGGCTTCTTCCACATGCTCTCGGGATACCGGGCCACGTCGAAGATGCGCCGGTCCGTGAAGACCCCGGGCGAACCGAGCCGGAACCCCTCCACCTCGTCGGGCACCGTGCCCGCGACCGCCAGCAGCCGGTCGGACAGCCAGGTCACCAGCTCGTCGTCGCGCCGCAGCACGCTCATCGCCACCCGCAGGTTCGCCTCGGCCTGCGCCTGCACCGCCGCGGCGTCAGCGGGCGCGGGCGCCCCGAAACCCTCGTAGGCCACCCCGTGCCGCTCCATGAACCCCTGGCGCACCGCCCAGAACTGCGGGGCGTTCATCGGCCAGGCCGTGCCGTGGCTGGCCGCGTCGACCTTGCCGTAGCCCCGGCCCTTCTGCGTGACGAACCACGCCATAGTCGGCACCCGATCGGCATTGGCGCCGCACGACGCCTCCAGGACCGTGCGGGTGACCGGCCCCCACTCCATGCCGTGCTCGGTGCCGGTGACCCGCCAGCCGTACGGCCCGAACCAGTCCGACGGCGTGCCCGCCACCACGCTCGAGGCCGGCCGCGGGTCGATGCCGAAGTCGTTCCAGTCGACCATGAAGACCAGGTTGTCCAGGCCCAGGCCCCACGCGGTGTTCTTGGTCTCGTGAGCCGAACCCGGGGTGAGCCCGCCTTCGCCCTCGAAGACGAACACCTTCACCTGACCGGCGCCGGCCAGCTTCAGGGCGAGCGCCTCGCCCGCGGCCGGCGGCATGCCGTGCCCGGACGGGCCGGTGTTGAACTTCAGGAAGAGCGTCCTGCCCTCCATCTCGGCGTGCCCGGGCAGGCCGCCGCGCCGGCGGAGGCGGAGCAGCCATTCCCAGGTCAGCGCCCACCGGCCGTCGTCAGGGAAGGCGAACTCGGCCGCCCCGGTGCGCTCGTGCCGCGCCCGCACGGCCTCGTTGAGCACCGCGAGGGTGGCGTAGACGAGCGGTACCGTGTGGCCGGCCGAGAGCACGAATCGGTCGCCGAACCGCCGCCACGGCCGCAGCACGTCCCAGCGCATGGCACCGGACAGCAGCAGGGCCAGCATCATGTGCACCTTGGACCGTGACCCGCCGGGGTGCCCGCTCTGCCGGTAGTTGAGGGACAGGTCGATGCACTCGTCCACGAGGTCCTTGATCACCTCGTAGCGGGCGAAGTCCGCCTCGGCCGCGGCGAACAGCTGCTCCGGGTCATCGGGCATTTCCCGCACCTCCTACGATCACGACACTCTTATCACCAAACGATCACGGATCTATCATCAGGGCCATGACAGGTATCCGGCTCGCAGACCGCATGGCCAGGCTCGGCACCGAGTCCGCCTTCGAGGTGCTCGCTCGCGCCCGGGCCATCGAGGACGCCGGCGGGAAGATCATCCACCTGGAGATCGGCGAGCCGGACTTCCCGACCGCCCCGCACATCGTCGAGGCCGCGGTCGAGGCCCTGCGCGCGGGCGCGACCCACTATGTGCCCGCGCCTGGCATCCCGCCGCTGCGCCAGGCCGTGGCGGCCTTCCTCGAGCGCACCGGCCGGATGCGGGTGACCCCGGACCGCGTCGTGGTGACCCCGGGAGCCAAGCCGATCATGTTCTTCACCATCCTCGCCCTGGCCGGTGAGGGTGACGAGGTGCTCTATCCCGATCCCGGGTTCCCGATGTACGAATCGATCACCTCGTTCGCCGGGGCGGTCCCGGTGCCCGTCCCGTTGCGCGAGCGCAACGGGTTCCGCATCGACACCGATGAGCTCGAACGGCTTATCACGGACCGGAGCAAGCTGCTCATCATCAACTCGCCGCATAACCCGTGCGGCAGCGCGCTCACCCGCCAGGACTGCGAGGCGATCGCCGCCATCGCCCTGCGCCACGACCTGACCGTGCTGACCGACGAGGTGTACTGGGCCATCAGGTACGGGCACGAGCACGCCAGCGTGCTCGACGTCGACGGGATGGCCGACCGGACGATCCTGCTCGACGGGTGGTCCAAGACCTTCGCGATGACCGGCTGGCGACTCGGCTTCGGCGTCTTCCCGCCCGCCCTGGTCGAGCCGGTCACCAGGCTAGCCATCAACTCGGTGTCGTGCACGTCCGCGTTCAGCCAGTACGCCGCGATCGCCGCCCTGGAGGGCCCGTGGGATCCGGTCGATCAGATGGTGGCCGAGTTCCGCCGCCGCCGGGACATCATCGTGGCCGGCCTCAACGACATTCCCGGCATCAGCTGCCTGGAGCCGCAGGGCGCGTTCTACGTCTTCCCGAACATCACCGAGACCGGCCACACCTCAGCGGACTTGCAGGCCAGGCTGATGAACGACGCCGGGGTGGCGGCCTTGTCCGGTACCGCTTTCGGCTCGTACGGCGAAGGTTTCCTGCGGTTCTCCTACGCGAACTCGGTCGAGAACATCAGGCTCGCACTCGAGACCATCAGGGCCCAATTGAGCTAGCGGCCACATCGCCCGTGCCCGGTCAGGTTCCTTGATCATGTAAGTCCCGCGTCTTCTGAAGACGGCTTTTCTTTCACGATCATGAAACGGCCCCTTACGCAGTGGAACCCGGGCTAGACCGGCTCGTCCTCGCCCTCGTCCATCTCGAGGAACTCTTGCGCGGCCGCGCCCATCGAAATGTCCCCGGGCTGGAGCCCTTCCGCGAGACCGGGAGGGCTGTCGGGGTTGATCTTGACGAACGGCGGCAGCTGCGGCTCCGACCAGACGACCTTCTTGCGCTTGCCCACAACCCAGCGCCTTATCCTGACCATGCCCTTGTATCTACCCGTGCCACCATCAATAACCGGCGGCGCGAGAACCTGCCTGGGGCAATTTGCGGACTCAGCGGCAAGCTGTCCTCGTCGTCCGCAGGCTGCTGGATGTCGCGGCGGGTGACGGCGAGGTAGCCGACCAGCATGGCGACCAGAACAGCCACCACCACCGCGACCCGGCCAGAGCCGAGGCCGAGTCCGCTCAGCGAGTGCGGCCGGCCGAGGTAGTCGGCGAACGAGGCACCCAGGGGACGGGTCACCACGTAGGCGAACCAGAAGGCGGCGACCGCGTTGAGCCCGAACCCCCACCAGAACACGGCGGGAATCAGGATGATGAGGAAGAACATGATGCCCGACGCGAGATAACCCAGGCCCAGCACGGTGGCCGTGAAGTCGCCCAGGGCGGTGCCGAGCGCGAAGGTGGCGAACACCACGGCCCAGTAGTAGGCCTCCCGCCGGCGGGTGACGATGCTGTGGATCGACAGCGTGCCCTCGCTGCGGTACCAGAGCCAGAAGACCAGCGCGAGCACCACGGCCCACAGCAGTGTCGTGCCCGCGTAGGGGATGCCGACGAACAGGTGCAGGGCGTCGGACACCCCGGTACCGAAGATCGCGATCGCATAGGCGAGGAACCAGTAGGCGACCGCGGTGTAACGCCGGGTCCTGAACTGCCAGACCACGGCGACGGCCATCAGGCCGACTTCCACGAACCCGCCGACCAGCCGGTTGCCCTCGGCCAGGTAGTCCGACACGGCCTCGCCGCCACAGGTGGTGAGGATCTTGACCACCCAGAACACGAAGGCGATCTCCGGCACCTTCGCCGCGAGCGGCTCGGGCCAGATGACGTCCGCCAGCCTCCGGCTGGGTGCCGAACTCACCTGCTGCGCTCCGCGTAGCGATCCGGCCCGGCCACCCCCGCCCGGGCGTGACCGGCCGGCCGGACCGCCGACCTCACCCTGGCGATACACACCAGGCTGTAGTAGGTGACCAGGGCGATGGCCAGGTGCATGACCATTAGCACCGCGACCGCGCGGCCCGGCTGGCCCAGGTCCAGGAGGTAGAGATCCGGGAGCCAGAGCACCAGCGTGACCAATACCGCCAGCCGGAAGAACAACCAGCGCGGCGCGGAGCTAATTCGGGTTACGACCGGCCAGGCCAGGCAGGCGATCACCACGCCGATGATCGTCAACTTGGCGTAATCGTGGAACTGGAAGTGGACGTAACCCTTGGTCGAGGGGAACAGCGTCGTGCCTATGACAACCAAGATCGCGTCGGCGGCCAGCGATCCGGCGATGGAGACCGCGAGCGCGAGCAGCACGCGGGCGGCCGAGGGCTGCCGGTGAGAGGGAGCAAAATCGACCCGCGCCAGGCCCAGGGCACGATCCAGCCTGGGCGATAGCTGAGCGGGCAAGATCCCTCCAAGGGCAGATGGTGACAAGCCAAGGTATGCCGCGGCGGCCGTCCGCCGGGACATCCCGGAGGACGAATTCCGCGCCGCCCGCGTCATCCTCAGGTCGGATACCGGACCCGTGTACCCGCTTCTACCAGCGGTGATGCCGCGCATCTGGCGGATGGCCGAAAGCCGGCCGGGTACGCTGCCGGTAAGTCACGACGAAGGACGCACATTGGGCACCACGACCAGGCTGCCCGCCCCGCCCCTGGCCGCCGTGCCAGCGCGGCCGGGAGAGCAGCCGCCTGACGAGATCACTCGCGGCCTGTTCGGCCGGGGCCGCGCGCTGATGCGCACCCACCCGCTGGCCACCGACACGCTACTGGCCGCGGTGCTGCTGGCCGTGTCCTCGGTGTGGCTGGCCGGGTCCGGTTTCGCCAGCCTCCGGGCGGCCGTCGTACAGACGGCGCTGATCGCGCCGCTCTCTGTCCGCCGCCTTTACCCGTCCGCGGTGTTCCTGGTCATCAGCGCCATCGCGTTCGGCCAGTGGCTGCTCGGCTTCCCGCTGCTCGGGGACGCGGCGCTGCTGGTCGCGCTGTACACGGTGGCGGCTCACGAGTCACGCCTGCGCAGCCTGCTCGCGACCGGAGTGCTCGAGGCCGGCGCCGTCATGGCGGCGGTCAAGTGGGAGCCGGCCGGCACGCCGGAACGCTCGCTGCTGTTCCTGTCCGCCACGGTGGTGGCGGCGTTGTTCGCCGGGTTGACGGTCGCCTCGGGCAGCAGGTACCTGGCCTGGATGGACGAGCGTGCCCGCAGGCTCGAGGTCGAGCGGGACCAGCAGGCGGTGATCGCGGCCGCTGCCGAGCGGACCCGGATCGCCAGGGAGCTGCACGACATCGTCTCGCACAGCCTGTCGGTCGTGATCACGCTGGCCGATGCGGCCGCCGTCGTCAGCCGGGCCGATCCCGCCCGTGGCGTCGAGGCGATGACCGAAGTCTCCGAGGTCGGCCGCCGTGCCCTGACCGACATGCGAGCCATGCTCGGCGTGCTGCGTACCGACGAGCCGGCCGCCGGGCTGGCGCCGCAACCCGGCATCGGCGACCTCGGCGCGCTCGTGGAGCGGGTCCGGGCGACCGGGCTGCCGGTGGACCTGGCCGTCGAGGGCGCTCCCTTCCCGCTCGGCGCCGCGGCCGAGCTGACCGCGTACCGCATCGTCCAGGAGGCGCTGACCAACACGCTGCGCCACGCCGCGGCCAGCCGTGCGTCGGTCACCATCGTCTACGACGAGCCCCAGGTCCTTGTGCGAATCACCGATGACGGCACTGCGAAACCGCAGGGCGGCCGCCGGAGGCATGGCATCGAAGGCATGCGCGAACGGGCCGCGCTGCACGGCGGCACGCTCCGCGCCGGGCCGGCCCCAAAGTGCCCGAAGTCCCCAGATTCCGCGCAGGGCTGGCTGGTCGAAGCTACCCTCGGGCGGCCCGCGTGAGCATCTCCGTCTTGCTAGCGGACGACCAGCCGCTGCTGCGCCGCGGCTTCCGCATGATCCTGGAGACCGAGGATGACCTGACCGTGGTGGCCGAGGCGGGAAACGGCGAGGAAGCCGTCGATCTCGCCCGCCGGCACGCGCCGGACGTGGTGCTGATGGACATCCGGATGCCGGGCACCGACGGCATCGAGGCCACCCAGCAGATCACCGCCGCAGGGGCGCTGCCCAAAGTCCTGGTCCTGACCACCTTCGACCTGGACGAGTACGCTTTCGGCGCGCTGCGGGCCGGCGCCAGCGGCTTCCTGCTCAAGGACGTGCGTCCCGGCGAGCTCGTCGCGGCCATCAGGACGGTCGCGGCCGGGGACGCGGTCATCTCGCCCCGGGTGACGCGCCGCCTGCTCGAGGAGTACGCCCAGGTCCTCCCGCTGTCCCCGGGCCAGCGGGAGCAGCGCTTCCCGCAGCTGGCCGCGCTGACCGAACGCGAGCGCGAGGTGCTGATCGCGGTGGCTCGCGGCCTGTCCAACACCGAGATCGCGGCTTGTTTGTTCGTCTCGGAGGCCACCGTGAAGTCGCACGTCGGGCGCATCTTGTCCAAGCTCGCCCTGCGCGACCGGGTCCAGGTCGTGGTGCTCGCCTACGAGGCCGGCCTCATCCAGCCCGGCGTCCGCTAGGCCCGGTCTCAGCTGGGAGGCGGAGACGGGAATCGAACCCGTGTACAGGGCTTTGCAGGCCCTTGCCTAAGCCACTCGGCCACTCCGCCACAAAGGGCATGCCGCAAGGGCATCCGGTCCCCTCAGAGCGGACGACGGGATTCGAACCCGCGACCCTCACCTTGGCAAGGTGATGCTCTACCAGCTGAGCCACGTCCGCGTCGCACCCGTGGGGTGCGTTCAGAACTGTAGCCGATCCTGCCGCTTACGCAAACTCAAACGCGGGTCATCCTTCGATGCCGGTCGAAAGATTGTTGGGTTAGCGTCGAAATATGACCGCACCGGCGCTTGCCTATGACGCTGACTTCGCTCCGGCCGCGGCGCTGATCGCGGACCCGACCCGGGCCGCCATCCTGCGGGCGCTGCTGCCGGACCGCCCGCTGGCGGCGGGGGAGCTGGCCCGGCTGGCCGGGGTCAGCGCGGCGACCGCCAGCTTCCACCTGGCCAGGCTGCTCGACGGCGGCATGATCGCCGTCGCCCGGCAGGGCAGGCACCGGTACTACCGGCTGGCCGGCTACGAGGTCGCGGCGGCCCTCGAGGCGCTCGGCCTGATCAGCCCCGCGCTGCCGGTGCGCACCCTGCGCCAGTCCCGCGAGGCGGCCGCGCTGGCCGAGGCCCGCACCTGCTACGACCACCTGGCGGGCCGGGCCGGGGTGGAGCTGCTCGACGGCCTGCTCCGCCGCGGCCTGCTCGAAGAACAATCATCAGGCCGAACGGACCGTAGTGATACGTCTGCCCTTCGCTTCGAAGTCACCGGGGCCGGAGCGAGGGTGCTGGGCTCGTTCGGCCTCAATATCGCCGGAGTGCGGCGCTCGCGTCGTCGCTTCGCCGGTTCCTGCATCGACTGGACTCAGCGCCGCGGGCACCTGAACGGCGCGCTGGCCGCCGCCATCACGGCCCGGCTGTTCGAGCTCGGCTGGATCGATCGGGGCTCTCCGGGGCAGCGCCGCCGCAGCGTGCGCGTCACCCCGGCCGGCGCTGAGGGCCTGGCTCTCACCTTCGGGCTGGACCTTGTGGGAAGCTGTCGATCATGCGAGAAGTCGTAGTGGACGGAAGCGCGCTGACCGTGGACGACGTCGTGGCGGTGGCGCACGGGCAGGCACGGGTCACGCTGGGCGCGGACGTGCCCGGGCGGATGGAAGTGAGCCGTTCGGTGGTCGTGAACGCGCTCCGCGGCGGCGCGCCCGTGTACGGGGTGAACACCGGGTTCGGCGCGCTGGCCGACACGCCGGTGAGCGAGGCCGACCTGACCGCGCTGCAGGGCGCGATCGTACGCTCGCACGCGGCGGCCATCGGCGCGCCGCTGGACGACGAGACCGTGCGCGCGGTGCTCCTGCTGCGGGCCCGGACGCTCGCGGCCGGCTACTCCGGGGTCCGCGTGGAGCTGCCCGCCCGGCTGCTCGAGCTGCTCTCGCTCGACCTGCTGCCGGTCATCCCGGGCAAGGGCTCGGTGGGCGCCTCCGGTGACCTGGCCCAGCTCGCGCACCTAGCCCAGCCGCTGATCGGGGAGGGGCGGCTGCGGCAGGCCGGCGATCCGCCGGCCGGGCGCCCGGCCGGCGAGGTGCTGCGCGAGCACGGGCTCGAGCCGCTGATGCTGGCCCCGAAAGAAGGCCTGTCCCTGGTCAACGGCACCGAACCGATGCAGGCCCTGCTCGCCTTCTCGGTGCACGACGCCACCATGCTGGTCCAGGCGGCCGACGTGGCCTGCGCGCTGTCGGTCGAGGCGCTGCTCGGCACCGACCGGCCGTACGACGAGCGGGTCCAGGTGATCAGGCCGCATCCGGGCCAGCTGGTCAGCGCGGCCAACCTGCGCGGGCTGCTGGCCGGGTCGCCGCTGCTGGCCAGCCACCGGGACAGCAGGCACGCGGTGCAGGACGCCTACTGCCTGCGCTGCGCCCCTCAGGTGCACGGCGCGGTGCGGGACGTGCTCACCTTCGCCCGCCAGGTAGTCACGATCGAGCTGGGCGCGGTGGTGGACAACCCGGTCATCGTGCCCGACGGCGAGGTCATGACGACGGGGAACTTCCACGGCGAGCCGCTCGCGTTCGCCGCCGACATGCTCGCCATGGCCGTGGCCGAACTGGCCTCGATCAGCGAGCGGCGGGTGGACCGGATGCTCGACCCCGCGTTCTCCCGCGGCCTGCCGCCGTTCCTGGCCCCGGCGGCCGGCACCAACTCCGGCTTCATGCTGGCCCAGTACACCGCGGCCTCGCTGGTCAGCGAGAACAAGGTGCTCGCCCACCCGGCCAGCGTGGACACCATCCCGACCTCAGGCAAGCAGGAAGACCACGTGTCGATGGGCTGGACCTCGGTCCGCAAGCTGCGCGAGGTCATCGGCAACGTCCGTGCCTGCCTGGCGGTGGAGATCTGCTGCGCCACCCAGGGGATCGACCTGCGGGCGTCCGTGGCCGAGCCGAGCGTCCCGCTGCGGGCCGTGCACGGCCTAGTACGCTCGTCGGTGCCCCGGATGGACATCGACCGCGAGGTGGCCGCCCAGCTCGCCGCGGTCAACGACCTGCTCCCGGAGATCTGCCGGGTAGCCGCGGAAAACTCCCCGTCCTTCCGGTAAGGCGCCTGCCGTCACGAGATGCTCCGCTAGGCGTTGCGGAGCAGGTCGTTCAGCTCCGCCTCGATGTCGATGTAGGTGCTTTCCTTACCGGCCGGAACGATTTGATATGTCCGCGCCAGGAACGCCGACATCGCCTGAGCTGGCGCCTCGAAGTGGGCCTGGCCAAACGGCGACGACAGCTCGATATTCAAGACCTGGCCGCCGGCCTGGTGCGGGCCGATCACGTCGAGGTCACCGGTTTCCGCGCACGACACCGGCGAGGGCCACACCTGTACGTCTCCCTCGCCCTGCCGCGACTCGATCCCCGCGGCCAGCAGGTCCCGGGCGAAGATCCACTCGACTGGCTCGTCGGTGCCGACATGGAACGCCATGCGCACCGCATAGGGGTCCTTGCCGCTGTAGTACATACTGGCGACAAGCGGAACAATCGTTTGCTGCGGGACAACAAGCCTAAGTCCAAGCTCGGCCGAGATCGTGGTGCTGCTGCTTCGGTTCATCGCCTACCACCCCTACCTAGCCGGGTCCCGGACAACCGGGCTCTGCCAATCTGACGTGACCGGCTAGAGATTATGACGCGCACACGGAGGGTAAGGTTTACCGGGTAGTAACTAATCCGTTTTGCGCCTTTCGTTCCCAGCCGGAAGACGAACCCTCATCACCGCCTTGACCTGGACAAATGTCGTTCAGGCCCGGCAGCGACGTTGATGCAGTTTAGTGTTTCGGTACGTCGATTGCATAGCCTGTGACGCTCATCTCAC
>JBKQQQ010001111.1:0-4085 GCA_052144275.1 Streptosporangiaceae bacterium | reverse complement strand
GCCCGTTCGGCATAAGGATCTTCCTGCCACCCTGTACGGGATCCGGCATCACGGGCCGGGGTCGGCGCGGTCGGTGCGGGCGGCCCTGGCGGAGCAGCGCCCGGATATCGTGCTGATCGAGGGGCCGCCGGAGGCGGACGGGCTGGTCGCGCTGGCGGCCGACGAGGAGATGCGGCCGCCGGTGGCGCTGCTCGGGTACGTGCCCGGCGAGCCCCAGAAGGCGGCGTTCTGGCCGTTCGCGGTGTTCTCGCCGGAGTGGCAGGCGATCGGGCACGCGCTGCGGGCGGGCGTCCCGGTCCGGTTCTGCGACCTGCCGGCCGCGCACCAGCTCGCGATGGCCGACCGCGATGTCCCGCTGGCGCGCACCGATCCCGTCGCCGGGCTGGCCACCGCGGCCGGGTACGACGACCCGGAGCGCTGGTGGGAGGACGTGGTGGAGCACGTCCCTGGCTCGGCTGTCTTCGATGCCCTGGCCGACGCCATCGGGATCCTCCGCGCCGACGCCGCGGAACCCGATCCCCGCGACGCGATCCGCGAGGCGCACATGCGGAAGGTGCTACGCCGGACGGTCAGGGACGGCTTCGAGCGGATCGCGGTGGTCTGCGGCGCCTGGCACGTGCCGGCCCTGCGGGACCTGCCGCCCGCTGTCGCCGACGACCGGCTGCTGCGCGGCCTGCCGAAAGCCAAGGCCAGCCTGACCTGGGTGCCCTGGACCTACGGGCGGCTGTCCTACGCCTCGGGCTACGGCGCCGGCATCCGCTCCCCCGGCTGGTATGACCACCTGTTCTGCTCCCCTGACCATCCCGTCGAGCGGTGGCTGGCCAAAGCCGCCGCCGTCTTGCGCGACGAGGGCATCCCGGCGTCGCCGGCGCACGTCATCGAATCCGTCCGGCTGGCCGAGGCGCTCGCCGCGCTGCGCGGACGGCCGCTGGCCGGCCTGGAAGAGGTCACCGAGGCCGCGCATTCGGTGCTCTGCGAAGGCAGTGACCTGCTCACCGCGCTCATCCAGCGGCGGCTCGTGGTCGGCGAGCGGCTCGGCACGGTGCCGCCCGCCACGCCCATGGTGCCGCTCCAGCGGGACCTGCAAGACCAGCAGCGCCACCTGCGGCTGCGGCCCGAGGCGGAGCCCTGCGATTACGACCTGGACCTGCGCAAGCCGAACGACCTGGCCCGCAGCCGCCTGCTGTACCGGCTCGCCCTGCTGCAGGTGGCCTGGGGTACACCGCAGCAGAGCCGGACAGCGAACATCGGGACGTTCCGCGAGAGCTGGCAGCTGACCTGGCGGCCCGAACTTGACCTGGCCCTGATCGAGGCGAGCATGTGGGGCAGTACGGTCGCGGCGGCCGCCGCGCAGCGGGCCCGGTCCATCGCCGCCGGCGCGACCGCCCTCGACGAGCTGACAGCGCTGGCCGAGCGGTGCCTGCTCGCCGACCTGGGCGACGCCCTGCCGGCCGTGCTCGCGGCGGTCAGGGACCGCGCCGCGCTGGAGGGCGACGTGACCCACCTGATGGCGGCGCTGCCAGCCCTGGTCCGCGCGGCCAGGTACGGCGACGTGCGCGGCACCGACCCGGCCCGGCTGGGTGAGGTCGCCACCGAGATGATCACCCGGATCTGCGCGGGCCTGCCGGTCGCCGTGGCGTCCCTGGATGAGACGGCCGAACAGGCCATGCGGGAGCGTATCGACGCGGTGAATTCGGCCACCGGGCTGCTCGCCGACGGCGCCAGCCGCGGCCGCTGGCTGGACACACTGGAGCGGCTGGCCCTCAGGTGCCCTCCTCTGATCTCCGGGCGGCTGACCCGGCTGCTGCTCGACGCGGGGCGTATCACCACCGACGAGGCGGGTCTCCGGATGTCCCGCGCGCTGTCCGCCGCTGCCCCCGCCACGGCCGCCGCGGGCTGGGCCGAGGGGTTCCTGGCCGGCAGCGGCCTGCTGCTCGTCCACGACGACAAGCTGATCGCCCTGGTGGACGGCTGGCTGGCCGGGCTGAGCGCGGACGCCTTCACCGCCGTGCTGCCCGCGCTGCGGCGGACGTTCGGCGGGTTCGCGCCACCGGAACGGCGGGCGATCGGGCAGCAGGCCACGCGCCTTGACGGCAGCGGCCGTCAGCCTGCCGTCGTCGCTTCGGCTACCGACGACCTCGACTCCGAGCGGGCGGCGCTCGCGGCCGGCGCCGTGGCGTTGATTCTCGGGCTCACCCAGCAGGCCGCGTCATGACCGCCGGCCACGACGAGCGAATGCGGCGCTGGCGCCTGGTGCTCGGCGAGAAGGCGGGCATGCCGGTGCCGCTGGGCGGCGGCGACGTGCGCATCGACGCGGCCCTGGGCGCGCTCTACGACGCCGACGAGAGCGTCCCCCCGAACGCCACGCGACGGCAGGCCGGGTTCGGCGCGTCCGCGCCGCGCGTCGCCCGCTGGCTCGGCGATATCCGCACGTTCTTCCCGGTCAGCGTCGTTCAGGTCATGCAGAAGGATGCCATCGAACGACTCGGCCTGACCCGGCTGCTGCTCGAGCCCGAGATGCTGGACGCGGTCGAGCCGGACGTGCACCTGGTCGGCACGCTGCTCTCGCTGAGCCGGGTGATACCCGAGCAGGCGCGGGAATCCGCCCGAGCGGTGGTGCGCGCCGTGACCAGCGATCTGGAGCGCAAGCTGGCGCAGCGGACTCGTTCGGCGGTGGCGGGGGCGCTGAACCGGGCCAGCCGTACGAGCAGGCCCCGGCGGCCTGCCGACATCGACTGGGACCGGACGATCCGCGCCAACCTGCGGAACTACCTGCCGCAGCACCGGACGGTCGTGCCCGAGCGGCTCATCGGCTACGCCAGGAAACAGCAGGCGGTGGCGCGCGACGTCATCCTCTGCCTGGACCAGAGCGGCTCGATGGCGTCGTCGGTGGTGTACGCGGGAGTGTTCGGCGCGGTGCTGGCGTCGATCCGGTCGCTGCGCACCTCGGTGGTGGCCTTCGACACCTCGGTCGCGGACCTGACCGGCCAGCTCAGCGACCCGGTCGACGTGCTGTTCGGCACCCAACTGGGCGGCGGCACCGACATCAACCAGGCCGTCGCCTACTGCCAGCAGCTGATCACCCGGCCGACTAGCACGATCTTCATCCTGATCAGCGACCTGTTCGAGGGGGGCGACCGGGACGAGATGCTGCGCCGGATCGCGGACATGACCGCCGCGGGCACCCAGGTGATCGCCCTGCTCGCGCTGTCCGACGACGGGGCACCCGGCTACGACCACGAGAACGCCGCCGCCCTGGCCGGGCTCGGGGTTACCGCCTTCGCCTGCACCCCCGACGCCTTCGGTGACTTGATGGCTGCCGCTATCGAGCGCCGCGACATCGCCGCCTGGGCACACCGCCACCAGCCCGCCACCTAAACCCAGAGCCACCGCCCGTGACACAAACCCAGAGCCACCTGAGCGATTTACCCCATACACCCCTTTTGCGAGTAAAGCGCGAGGGCCTGCGAGGTCGGTACTAGGGCATGGATGTGGCATCCTGCCGGAAAGAGTGGGCACGCTGTCACATCCATGCCATAAGGGGACGGTCCGCGTGGTGCGGCGGGCTATCATCTGGCGTCTCAGAGGTTGCTCTGGGGCAGGTACGTCACTTTGGTCCAGGACGGTGAAGCCGGGCGGGAGGAGGGGCGCGGGCTCGCCTGCCGCCAGGCACCACTCCCGGGCAAGGCTGGGGCGGGACAGCCGGGCTTCGATAGTGAAAGCCTCCCAGGCCAGCAGGCCGCCGGGCGCGACCGCGTCGGCCGCCGCCGCGAACACCGCCCGGTCCCAGAAGCCGGTACACAGCACGAGCGCATAGGACCGCGGCTCCGGCTGCCAGGCGGACAGGTCCGTATGCACCAGCGTGATCAGATCGCCCAGTCCGCGCCGCCTGGCCTCGGCGCCGAGGAACCCGAGTGCCACCTCGGAGATGTCCACGGCCGTGACATGGCGCCCGTGTGCCGCGGCCAGCAGGGCCGTGCCCGAAGGGCCGCAGGCCAGGTCGGCGACCGGCCCGTCCGGTAGGGCCAGGGCGAGCGACCGTGCCGCCAGCGGATGAGCAGTGAACGACGGCGAGAAGCCGGCCG
>JBKQQQ010001110.1:0-3022 GCA_052144275.1 Streptosporangiaceae bacterium | reverse complement strand
CAACAATCAAGCCAGCTAGGAGCGCGGGCGGGCGGCACGGTGAAGGCTATTGGATGATCATCTTCGCGGGAGTCCTGCTGGCGGTGGTCGGCTTCTTCAACCTGATCGACGGCATCGCCGCGATCGCCAACTCGCACATATTCATCGCGAACGCGCACTACGTGATCGGCGACCTGCGCGCCTGGGGCTGGGTCACCCTCATCTTCGGCGCCGTGCTGGTCCTCGCCGCGCTCGGGGTAATGGCCGGCAACCAGGTGGCCCGCTGGTTCGCGGTGGCCATGATCGCTCTCAACGCCATTGCCCAGATGTTCGTCATCCCGGCTTACCCGTTCTGGTCCCTGACGATCATCGCTGTGGACGTGGTGGCCCTGTGGGGGCTGTGCGCTTACGGTAGCCGCGAAAACCTGGCCGCTTAGACGGTCGCGCGTCGCCTTCGGCTGGGGTGAGACATGGCGGATAAGGTTCACATCCCCCGGGAGGCCCCCGGTCCCGCCAGCGAGCCGCCCGGCGGGGAAACGCCGCATCAGTTCGGCCTGACCGCGGCGATGGCCCTGATGGTGGGCAGCATCATCGGCGTCGGCATCTTCAACCTGCCGACCTCCCTGGCGGCCTACGGCCCGATCACCCTGGTCTCGATGGCGCTGACCACGGTGGGCGCGCTGGCGCTGGCGCTGCTGTTCGCCGCGCTGTCGCGGCGGCTGCCCGTGCCGGCCTACCGGTGACGTCGGCCGGTCGGCTGATGCCGAGGATGCCTGGCGCGCGTTGGCTGGGACGAAGGGTGAGGGGCCACGATGACTGATGCGAGTGCGGCTAGGGCGGGCGACGCGGCCCGGGCGATGATCCTGCCGCTGGCGCTGGCGCAGTTCATCGCCAGCTACGCGGCCACGAACATGAACGTGGCGATCAGCGCGATCGCCACGGACCTGGGCACGGACGTGGCCGGGGTGCAGACGGCGATCACGCTGTTCACCCTCACGATGGCGGCGCTGATGATCCCGGGCAGCAAGCTAACCGACATCTGGGGCCGCAAGCGGTGTTTTGTGATCGGCCTGGCCATCTACGCCGTCGGGGGCCTGCTGGCGGCGCTGTCGCAGGGGCTGCCGCTGCTGATCATCGGGTACTCGCTGCTGGAGGGCGTCGGCTCGGCCCTGATGATCCCGCCCATCTACATCCTGGTCACGGTGACCTTCCCGGACGTCAAGTCACGGGCCCGGTACTTCGGGGTGGTCAGCGGCGCGGGTGGGCTGGGTGCCGCGGCCGGGCCGCTGATCGGCGGTCTTGTGACCAGCGCGATCAGCTGGCGCGCCTCGTTCGGCCTGCAGGTGGCTGTGGTGGCCTGGATCATCTGGCTCGCCCGCAAGATCACCGATCCCGCCCGAGAAGGGCCGCGGCCCCGCTTTGACGTGACCGGGGCGGTCCTGTCCGCCGCCGGACTGTTCTTCGTGGTGCTCGGGTTCCTGCAGTCGCGGACCTATGGCTTCCTCAAGTCGCGGCAGAACTTCACCATCGGGAACACGGTAGTGATACCCAAGGGCGGAATATCGCCCGTGTGGCTGTTCGTGGCCATCGGCGCGCTGTTCCTGCTCTGGTTCTTCCTGCACGTGCGGTCCCGGGAGACCAAGGGCAGGGACGTGCTGCTGCCGCTGCGGATGTTCCGCAACAAGATCGCCAATCTCGGGCTGGGCACGCAGACCATCCAATGGCTGATCCTGCAGGGATCCTTCTTCACCGTCTCGGTCTACCTGCAAGAAGTCAACCACTACAACGCGATCCAGACCGGCCTGATCCTGACCCCGGCCACCATCGGGATCCTGGCCGCCTCGGCCGGCGCGGACAGGTTCGCCCGGCGGCACCCGCAACGGTGGCTGATCATCGCCGGGTTCCTGGCCACCGCGGTCGGCATGATCTTGCTGCTGGCCCTGGTCCGGGCGCACGCGGGCATCTGGAGGTGGATCCCGGGGCTGCTGCTGTTCGGCGCCGGGGTCGGGGTCATGCTGACCTCCTCGGTCAACGTGGTCCAGTCCAGCTTCCCCGACAAAGACCAGGGCGACATCTCCGGGCTGTCGCGCAGCGTCTCGAACCTGGGATCCTCCCTCGGCACCGCCCTGGTCGGCTCGGTCCTGGTCGCCGTCAAGCTCCCCGAAGGAAAGCCGTTCGCCGTCGCCCTGATCATGATGCTCGTGATCGCGCTCCTCGGCCTCGTCCTAGCCGTCCTCATCCCCCGTAAACCGATCGACACCACGGCACCAGAAAGTCCAGGCACCGAAACTGTGACAAGGCAGCCGACACCGTGATGCCGACCACGGCCGCCATCCCCGCAGACCACACGATGTCCGCCTCGGCCGACGAGACGGGCCTTGCGGCGCGCATGGCCAGTTGGTGACAGAGCAACAGGATGTACTGGTCACTACGGCGTAAAGCGGACAGCACGGACGCCAGCATCGCCGCGTCCCCGGAAGGCGCAGGGGCTCGCGCCCGCCTTCTGCCTACCGGCCGCCTTGAGGCGTTCTCCGACGCCGTGTTCGCGATCGCGATCACCCTGCTCGTCCTGGAACTCCACGTGCCGACCGGGCAAGAGGCACTCGTGAAGGGACTCGAACATGAGTGGCCCCGGTACCTGGGCTACTTCGTCAGCTTCGCCTTCATCGGCGGGGTATGGATCGCGCACAGCAACATGACGCGGTTCATCAAAGCGGCCGACCCCGCCCTCATGCGCCTCAACCTGACGCTGCTCCTGTTCGTCTCGTTCCTCCCCTTCACCACGGCGATCGCGGCGACCCACCTCTTCGTGTCGTCCCTGCCCTTCACCCACCACACGGTCACACAGGCCGGCCTGCCGGCGGAACGCGTCGCCGTCGTCGTGTTCGGCCTCAACCTGACCCTGGCGGCACTCATGGTCTACCTCGTGATCAGGCACGCCGGCCGCACGCCGGGCCTCGCCGCCGACGACATGGCCGAGGAGGAGCTGCAGGCCTTCGCCAAAGAACGCCGCGCGGCAACGCTACTCCAGGGCGGCGCCGCC
>JBKQQQ010001109.1:0-4269 GCA_052144275.1 Streptosporangiaceae bacterium | reverse complement strand
TGCCATGGGCGGCACCACGAAGGCCGGTCATGGCGCCATCGGGTCAGGCATGCAGGCCGGTGACCGTTTCCGCGGCGGCGGCGAAGGCGGGATCGCCGGTTGCCGCGTGCCCGCGTCGGCACGCCTCCACGAGCTTGACCTGGTGCGGGTCCAGGCTGCGCACGGCAGCTACGGCCAGCTCACTGCCCGGCGGGCTGGCCGGGTGAGGCTGGGTTACCGGTTCGGTGGCCGCGTACAGCACGGCGTGCTCAGCGTGCACCTGGGCCAGCGCGGCGGCGCCGTCTGCGGCAGGGATGTGGGCGGCGAGGATCTCGACGGCCATCGCACCGGTGACGCCGTGCAGATGGACAATATCGGGCCGGGCCAGGTAGCGGCGGGCGCCGCCGGCCGCGGCCTCTACGACCGCCATCCGGAGGTCACCGGCGTGCGGCAGCGGGCTGGCCGGCTGCCCGGCGCGGTAGCGGGCTGCCCAGTAACCCAGCGCCCGGGCCAGTTCGCCGCGCCGCGGCGGCGTGTCGACCGCGTCCACGGCCCGCACGGCATGGGCGGTCCGGATGGCGCCGTGGAACAGCGCGGTGCGCAGCGCGGGCATCAGCCGCGGCACCCACGTCGCGACCACAGCCGGCCAGCCATCGCCGTCAATGGCCTGCGTGAAGTAGCCGATCCACTCCGGGAGACGGTGGTAGTCGCCGAGCGCTTGCCGCCACTCGAACCCGGCCGGCACGACCGGGTCCACCGATGCCCCGCCTGCCCGGGCGAACCGGCGCGCCCAGCTGTCGATGTCGTCCGTGCAATCGAGCACGGCCAGCGCCTCACAGGCCATGGCTCCGTGGTTGACGAAGCCGTTCGGCAGCTCGAAGCTGGCCGCCGCCATCCGCTCGAACGCCTCGTCCAGGGCCGACGTCGTGTCACTCATATCGTCCTCCTGCTGCTGCGGCCCATGAACCCCTGCCGCAGCGGTGCCCGCGTCGATGTGTCGCTACGTGCCGCGGTACTGCGAGCGCCGCATGTGCCCCAGGCTACGGTGCCGTGTAGGCCGTCGTGCCCGGCGCGGCGGCTGCACAGCCGACACCATGTGGCCCCAGGCGCTGTCCGGAACTTCCCGCCGTGTCGCCCAGACCGTGGTATCTCCTGGGGCGACAGGCTCCTGACCTCCGGTGCCCTTCGTCAGCGGGCCAAGTGGATGAGAGCGGGGCCAGGCCCATGAGCAGGTACCAGCCGCGGCTGATGCACCGCCCCCGGGCCTGCCAGCGGGCCGAAGCTGGACCCGATGCCTGGCTGCGGATCGGATAGCGCGGGTCGGTGGTGTCAAGGCCAGTGATGGCCGCGCCAGCGACTTTCGGAACCGGTGCCTGAGCCAGAGCCAGCCGGGAGGGGCCGCCCGTCAGGAGATCAGCGACATCGCTCCAGACTGGACAGCGGCTGTGACGGACGGTGAAACATCCGGCTCGCGGAGCAACCCGGCATCCGGTACAGAGAACGACTCGGGGCGCCGTTCCTTTGGTGCCCGGCCACGTCGGCCGTACGCGCAGAACTGCCAGTATTGAGCGCTGCCGGAGCTTCAGTTGAAGATGATCCGGTAAAAGCGCCGGGAGCCAACCTTGATGGTTACGGCAGTGTCGATGACCAGCTCGCCGGACGATGCCTTCTGGCCGTCGAGACTTACACCGCGGCCTGCGATAAGCCGGCGGGCGTCTGACTTCGACGAGGCGGCCCCGATGCCGACGAGCAGGTCACCCAGGCGCACCGGACCGCGCAATGTCACTTCTGGGATGACGTCCGGCTGTTCCCCCAGCTGGTGGGTGCGTTCGAAGGCCTGCTGAGCAGCATCGGCGGCACGGCTGCCATGGTAGAGCTCGACAATCCGGTGGCCGAGCTGCTTCTTGGCCTCCATGGGGTGAAGCGCGCCGCTCGCCATGGAGGCAATGAGCTCCTCGGCCTGGCTGGCCGGCCAGTCGGTTACCAGCCGCACCCACTGGGGCATTGCCTGGTCTGGGATGCTCATCACTTTGCCGAACTGCTCGCCCGGGCTGTCGGTCAGGCCAATGTAGTTCCCGCGAGACTTGGACATGCGGTCGGTGCCGTCCGTTCCGACAAGGACGGGAAACGTCAAAGCGACGCAGGGCGGCTGCCCGGACGCTTCCTGAAGCTTGGCACCAGCCATGATGTTGAACAGTTGCTCGGTCGCGCCAAGCTGCACGTCAGCGCGCAGATGCACGGCGTCGTAGCCCTGCAACAGAGCGTAAAGAAACTCGTGCAGCCCGACAGGATCGCCGTGCTCCATGCGGCGCCGGTAGTTGTCCCGGGCCAGGAACTGCTGCACCGTGAACGTGGACGCGAGTTCGAGGATCTGGGGCATGGCAATCCCGGCCAGCCAGTCACCGTTTGCAGCTACCTCCGTCCGCGCGGGATCAAGGATCGTGAAGGCCTGCTCGGCGTAGCTTCTCGCCGCCTCGGCTACCTCGGCAGCCGATTTGCGCGGACGCCCTGCCGCCCGGTCGCTGGTATCGCCGACCATCGCGGTCACCGTGCCCACCACCACGATCACGTGATGACCGAGCTGCTGGAACCGTCGCATTGCCCGCAGCGTGATCGAGTGACCCAGGTGCAGGTCCGGAGCGGTCGGGTCGTACCCGGTGTAGACCCGCAGAGGGCGGTGCTCATCGGCGGATACCGCCAGACGGGCTCGCAGCCGTTCCCGCATGGATGCCTCAAGCTGGGAATCTCCGAACTCGCAGCCGTGCATCAGCATCTCGGCCTGCGCGTCGAGGGCCCCGGCATTGCTCATTCCGGGCATTCAGCATCTCCTCATCACAGGAGACCGCCGGGAGCACGACTCACGCCATCCGCCTCCGGAACCACCAGCAGGCCACAGCCGGCCAGCCCAGGCGGCAGGCCGCTGCTGAACCTGAACGGCCAGGTCCGCAGCCGCGGGATCAGTCGAACCGGATATGACGGATGGTCGTCGCATACCGGCGCAGCGAGGCTCGCAGCGGGCCGTCAGCAGACGGCCTGATCGCCAGCCCTGCCGAGCCGGCGACGGCATCAGCTACCTGGGCTACGGTCAGCCGGTCGGTGTGGATGTGCTCGGCGAATTCGGGTGCACCAAGCCGCTGGAGATGTTCGCCCAGGTGCTCGACCGCCCAGCTCCCGCGCCTGACCTCAGTTCCCAGACTGCGCCTGGCCAGCCGCCGCCGCACAGTCGCCGGCTCAGCCAGCAAGGCGAAGTGGCGCACCGCGAAGCCATCCTCCCGCAGGGAGCCGATGACCTCCCGGAAGTAGCCGGAGTCAACCAGCGTCATCGGGACGATGACCGGGCCGTCGTAGCCGGCCAGCGTCAGGCGGAGCAATTCCACGACGCTAGACCGCCAGGCCGGCAGATCCTGGAAGTTTCCCCGCAGCGCAGCCGGCAGCATGCGGCGCATGCCGAAGCCGACATGCTCCGGGTCACACACGACACTGCCCGGCAGCCGCCGGCTCAGCTCATAGGCCGTCGCGGTCTTGCCGCCTCCGAAAGGGCCGTTAATCCACAGCAGCATCCCGCTGGATCGTACTGGCCGACCCCGCCCTGAGCAAGCGCAGCCCAGCGCACCAGGACCACCATGCCTCGCCAGGCCGGCAGATCAGCACCATGATTGCCCGGATGCGCAGCCACATAAGCCGCCGACGCTTGCTGATGCGATGAATAGCTACCCTCGATCAGCTCGGGCTGCGATCCGGGCCCGCAGTGGTCTGGCACCCGGTTCACCTGCTCCTGGGTCATGCCGAGGCGGCCGTCCGGGCACCTTAATCGGCGGCTCGCGGCGCAGCGTGTCCGGGTAGCGGCAGTCACGAGGATGTATCAGCGCGGTCGGCCGGCCCCTCTGCCAGGTATACGCGTTGACGGGGCCGTCGTGAAGGTCGCGTCCGGCAGCGAGCCGGTCACATGCGGGCAATGACGTCAAAAAGGCCGGCGGATCTGGACTTGAGGTTGCCGCGGAGGCCGCGGATCCGGGTCATGCGGGGAAAGTTCGGGGGTGGTGAAGACAAATGAGCGGAAGCCAGCAAAAGGGTGATCATAAGCTGTGCTGGAATTGCGGTGAGCGTGGGGTTCCTGGTGTCGGCAGCCGGATGACTTGCCCGGGGTGCGAGGTGACTTGGATGCCTTGGTCGTCAGCCGCTTGCGGTGACCGGAACTATGTGTGCTGGGAGGGCAAGGTAATCCATTGTGTTGACTTCTCAGGGCCGGGAGCACTTGGCACGCCAGCGTGAATACGCGGAATTAATCGG
>JBKQQQ010001108.1:0-21813 GCA_052144275.1 Streptosporangiaceae bacterium | reverse complement strand
GCACCCGCGGAGTTCGGAATGGGAGCGGACGTACGGGCAGGCGATTACGGGCGACACCTGTGCGCGCCAGGTGGGGACGGTGCAGCGCTGGTACGACGGTGCGCAGCGTGATGGCTGGGAGGTGCGGACCGTGGCGTTCGGCGTCGACAGCCCTTCCGGCATCGAGAAAGCCGCCGGCGCCCGCGCCGAAGACGACGACTTCGAGGAGCGCCTGACCGCCTACCTCGACCAGTTCGTCGACTGCCGCTGGCCGCGGCTGTACCTGACCGCCGACCCGCTCGGGGATCCCCCAGAGCAGCGGTAACTCAGGCGCAGGCGCCCTTGGTTGTCCACAGCACAATCCACAGAAGTGTGCATCGGGTTGCCAGTGTCACTCTGCATCCTGGGCCGTTGGGTAAAGAGTTATCCACAGTGCGTGGTTGTGGAGAACATCGCTCAGGTCATCGGCAACAGTTCGGGGAGCCGTCCGGACGATGCCGCCGACACCGAACGCCAGCCCCATCGGCCGGAAACGCAGAGCCAGACGAACGCGATGGCGGCGAGCAGGCGGATGGTCGGCGTGAGCCACGTTCCGTTGAACTGGCCAAGGTCATAGAGCCAATGCGGTTCGACCGGGCTCTGGATGGCCTGAGCGTAGATGGTCGCACCCGCCAGCAGGCGGATCAGGACCACCCAGTCCAGCCGCGACGCCGAGTAAAGCGCGAGCAGGCTTATGGCCATCACGTCGTACCAGGGTCGCTGGAACGCCGTGACGAAGAGCCACGCCAGGCTCAGGGCCAGGGCCGGGGCGACGGCCGGCAGGCTGGGTACCCGGTCCGGCAAGCGCAGCAGAGCTAGCAGCGCGACCGCCGCGAACAGCAGGTCGGCGATCAGTACGAGGTGCGGCGGGGCGCTTGACACGCTGAACTGGGTATAGCCGAGCACCGGCCGCCAGAAGAGCTGGTACATCGTGTCCCAGGTAATTCCCGTGCTCCGGGTGACGAGCACCTTGATCGCCGGGGAGCCGGCCGCCAGATAGGCCGGGATGACCGCCACTGCGAAGCCGGCCGCGGCGGCTGTGGCGGCCGTGACCGACCTGCGGCAAGCCCAGGCCACAGCCAGGCCAAGGAGAACGTATTCCACCTTGATGTCGGCCGCCACGCCGATCAGCAGGCCGGCCAGGACCGCCCCGCCGGCACCGATCCCGGCACCGATCTCCGGCCGTGCCTTGCTCTCGCCGCGCGGGCCGCTCTCTTCCTGCGGAGTGCGCGCTCGCAGTGCCGCGATTCCCAGCAGCCCGAACACCACGGCCAGCCCGTCGATGTGGCCGCCCGCGACGATCTCCCACAGCAGCAGCGGGTTCACTGACCACAGCAAGTGGGCTCGCAGCCGCATCTCGGGGTCGGAGCGGAGCAGGCGGTCCAGGATCAGGATCACCGCCCCGAAGGCGACCGCTTCCTCCAGCTTCAGCCAGAAGGTGATGCGGGCCAGCGACGTCCCGCCAAGCTCGGCTGCGCCCCACTCCGCCGCAGTGGCCAAGGGTCCGTAGACGGACACCGCGTTCGCCCAGCTAGACGGGATCTCGCCGAACGGTATCTGCCTGCCGACCGGATCGCCCGTCCGCTCCAGCTGCAGCGGGGTCATGACGTACGGACTGTGCCCGATCACCGCGGTGCGGCCGCTGGCGGCATAGGAGATGGAGTCCGTCGAGCCGGCCGGCGGCAGCACGGTAAGCACCACCACGGCCAGGAACGCGGCCGCGATGACCGGCCGGACCGGCGGTCGTGCCCCACGGGCCACGGCGACGAGGCCGGCGATCACTCCAGCGCAGCCCAGCGCCATCGCCGCCCATAGCGAAACCGTCACGAACGTGGCCGTCAGGTGCAGAGTATGCCACCAGGGGGGACCGCTCGCCCGGCGTATGGCGGGCACCGAGACGTTCGGGCCCGCGGCCGAGATCACGATCATGACCAGCGTCGAGACCGTGATGGCAACCGCCGAGAGCCAGCCGGTCAGGCGGGTGAGTTCAGGCGAGCCGGGACGGTTCACCCAGGTCGGGCTGGTCGCTTCGACCCCGTCCCTGTCACTCACCACATCGCCTGTCTACTGGTCATAGTCGTGGATGCCGCGCTCGCGGGTCCGTGACTAGACGGTACCGGATCATGTGCACGGCGGTCCTGACTCGAGCGTCGAAGCAGCCCGTTCGGGTGAAGGCCGGGACGCCTGCGGAGGGAACGGAAGCGCCCGCGGCTGCCGCCGCGCCGCCGCCTCTGGCGATCAGCGTGGCGAACAGCGCTGCGGGCGCCTCTCCGTCAGCTTCCGGGACGTGGATGTCCCTGTTCCGTCAGATGCCGGGCGTCGTGACCCGGCCGTTCACTTCCGAACCCGCGGCCGCGTCACTCGCCGTGTCTCCGGCCTGTGTGCCCCGTTCGTCCTCGGACGACTCGGTGGCATCCTTAGCCTCCGCGGTGGCACTGGCGTAACGACGCCGCATGGTGATGGCGGCGCCAGCGCCGGCCGCGGCCATCGCTGCGCCGACACCGAGCAGCAAGCGCCAGTCCAGCAGCCTCCGGATACCGGTCCGCTTCGTTCCGCTCACCCTGACCTGGGCAGCGGTTGACCGCAGGGCCGATGAAACTTTCGGGGCGACGGTGATGTCGACGGCGTCCGCAGCGTCTTCCAGTCGAGGCGCGGCCCACTCCCGTGCGCCCAGGACGGCCTCCTCCAGTCGAGGCGCGGCCCATTCCCTGGCGCCTTCGACGCCCTGGCGGACTCCCTGGACCGCTGTCGTTCCCGCGCGCTTCCCCACCGGGATGGCCTGCGCGGCGGCGTCCTTTACGCGTATGCCGATGGCAGCCGCCCCGCCGGTGGTGCGGTTGGTATTGGTATTGGTAAGGGGCACAGTAAACCTCCCGAGCGTGTTCCCGCTATCACAGGCTTCCCGGCTGTGCTGGGTTCAATCATCGCGCGCTACCGGTACGGTGATGACTGGAGGAAATTTACGCCGACGAAATGTCCGGCCAGTTAGCTGGCTGGACGAGGAGTCAACCGCATGACAGACACGCTGACCGCAACGCTGCGCACCAATCAGGGCCCGGTTGTCATCCGCCTTTTCCCTGATCACGCGCCAAAGACGGTGCGTAACTTCGTGGAACTGGCCGAGGGTAGCAGGCAGTGGACCGACCCGCGCACCGGGCGGACCACCACCGACAAGCTGTACGACGGTACGGTGTTCCACCGGGTCATCCCCGACTTCATGATCCAGGGCGGGGACCCGCTCGGATCCGGCCGGGGCGGCCCCGGCTACAAGTTCGCCGACGAAATCCACCCGGACCTCGCGTTCGACCGGCCGTACCTGCTGGCCATGGCGAACGCCGGACCCGGCACCAATGGCTCGCAGTTCTTCATCACGGTCGTGCCGACCCCCTGGCTGAACGGCAAGCACACCATCTTCGGTGAGGTCATCGAGGGTGCCGATGTGGTCGACCTGATCACCCGGGTCAAGACGGGCAGCCAGGACAGGCCGGTGGAGGACGTGACCATCGAGTCGGTCACGGTAGAACGCGGCAACAGCGCTTCCTGATTGGACCAAGGCGTGAGCATGACCAGCGATTCCGGATCGGGCGGACAGAGTCGGCCGGACGGGGTCGCGCCGGGGACTGGTGGGGACCAGCAGGTCCCCACCTGTTACCGCCACCCCGGCAGGGAAACGTATGTCTCCTGTGTCCGGTGCGAGCGCTACGCGTGCCCTGACTGCATGCGCGCGGCCTCGGTGGGCCAGCAATGCGTGGAGTGCGTGGGCGAGGGCGCGCGGAGCACCCGCCAGGCCAGGACCACCTTCGGCGGCCGCCCGGCTGCGACCGCCGTCGTTACCTGGACGCTGGTCGCCATCAACGTGGCGATGTTCCTGGTCATCTGGGTCCGCCCGGGCATCGTCAACGACCTGGAGATGCTCGGGTACGCCTCGTATACCCCGGGCGGCCCGATGCACGGGGTGGCCGCGGGCGAGTGGTACCGGCTGATCACGTCGGCGTTCGTGGTCCCCGGGGCCAGCCTGAGCGGCCTGGGGCTCATGGACATCCTGTTCAACATGTGGGCGCTGGTCTTCGTGGGACCTGCGCTCGAGGGCCTCCTCGGCCGGGTCCGCTTCCTCGCGGTGTACCTGCTCAGCGCCGTCGGCGGCGCGGTGATGTATTACTTCCTCGCCCCGCAGAACGTGTTCGCCGCCGGCGCCTCGGGTGCCATCTTCGGGCTGTTCGGAGCATGGTTCGTGGTGTCAAGGCGGCTCAGGGTCGACACCCGCGGGATCGTGATACTGATCGCCATCAACCTGGCTCTCAGCTTCTTCTTCCACAACATCATCGCCTGGCAGGATCACATCGGCGGGCTGCTCACCGGCGCGCTGCTCACCGCCGCCTACGCGTACGCGCCCCGCAAGAACCGCACTGTCATCCAGGTAGCCGCCACCGTCGCGGTCGTGGCCTTGATCGCGATCGCGATCGTCGTCAGGAACGGCCAGCTCACCAGCGGCGTGGTCTAGGGCGGGCAGGTCTTACAAGCGGGGCGAGCCCGGGATCAGCGCCACCTGGTGGACAAGGTGACGCCCGCGATGATGAACGCGAAGCCGATCACGAGGTTCCATGCGCCCAGGCTGGATATGCCGGGTATCGAGCCATTGGACAGGTAGTACGCCACGATCCAGGCGAGGCCGAGGACCAGGCAGGCCACGATGGTCGGACCGACCCATGGCGCACTGACCTTCCTCCCCGCCGTCTTCGGCGGCGGAGGCGTGTAGACCGTCCTCTTGCGGACGCGCGACTTGGGCACGACGGCCTCCTGCGTAGCAAACCTGGCGAAGCAAACCCGCGATCAAACCCTGCGATGCGGACCTAAGCGTAGCCGGTCTCCGCCGTAGTCGGCGCGATCTGCGTTTCCCGGACGACTAAACTCGCCGCGGCGGCAGGCTCCGGTCCGCGGAGATGCCGTCGACGCCAGCCCGGGGCGGTTCGACGTCGCCTGCCGATCGACACCCCGGGCTTAAACGGCCAGGACCTCAGAACCCGTTGCCCGGGCCGCTGGCGGTAGCGGTCGGTGTCCCGGTCGGGGAGCCTGGGGCGGACGGAGACCCGGTCGGCGAAGAGGCGCCGGTCTGCACGTAGATGGTGACCGTAGAGCCCTTTGCCGCGGTGCCGTTGCCGGTGGGCACCTGGTTGAAGACCGTGCCGTTGGCGAACTGTGACCCACCCGACCCTTGCTGGACGTTGACCTGGAAGCCGGCCTGGGTCAGGACCTGGGTGGCGGTCTGCTGGGACTCGTTGATGACCGAGGGCACCGTGACGACTCCGCCGGAAACGGTGATGATCACCGTGGAGCCCGACGCGGCCGTGCCGCTGCTCGGACTCTGGGCGGTCACCTGGCCGATCGGCGCGGACGAGGTGGGATCGTTCTTGACGGAGGGCTTGAAGCCCGCATTCTGCAGCGCGGACACGGCCGCGGTCTCCTGCTGGCCGACCACGTTCGGCACGGCGACGGGCGCTGTTCCGGTGGAGACATACAGCGTTACCAGCGTGTTCGCAGGCACATTGTTGCCCTGCTGGGGGGTGGAGCTGATCACCAGGCCCTTGTTGACGCTGGACGAGACCTGATCGACGACCGTCCAGCGTAGGTGCGCGGCCGTGATCTGCGCCTTCGCCGTGGCGACAGGCTCGTTGTCCACCAGCGGCACCGCGTAGGTCTTGCCGCCTCCGGCAAGCAGGTAGTAGGCCACGCCGGCGACGACGCCGAACACCAGCACCAGACCGAGCACCCAGGGGATCCAGCGGCGGCTTGTCCCGCCGCCCCCGCGCCCGCCCCGGTCATAGCCCCGGCCCGCGTAGTCGTAGTCCTCGACCGGCGGGATCTGCGACGTGGCTCCGGCCATCATCGGGCCGGCGCCCATCCGCTGGGTCTGCGGGTACATGTCGAACCTGGTCGGAGGGGCCGCCGCGACCGGCATGCCGGAGGCGGCGCGCTGCAGGTCGGTGCGCATGTCCGCGGCGGTCTGGTACCGGTCCGCCGGGGACTTGGCCATGGCCTTCAGCACGATCGCGTCCGCCCACACCGGGACGTCGGGATCCACCCGGGACGGCGGCACCGGGTTCTCCCGCACGTGCTGGTAGGCGATCGCGACCGGCGAGTCGCCGGTGAACGGGGGCCGGCCGGTCAGCAGCTCGTACAGCAGGCACCCGGTCGAGTACAGGTCACTGCGGGAATCGACCCGCTCACCCCGGGCCTGCTCCGGCGACAGGTACTGCGCGGTCCCGATCACCTGGGCCGTCTGGGTCATGGTGGACTGGGCGTCGCTCATCGCCCGGGCGATGCCGAAGTCCATGACCTTGATGTCGCCGTTGCGGGTCACCATCACGTTGCCCGGCTTGATGTCCCGGTGCACGATGCCGGCCTGGTGGCTGTAGTCCAGGGCGCGCAGCACCCCGTCGATGATCTCCAGCGACCGCTCCGGCAGCAGCCGGTGACCTTCCTGCAGCAGGTCACGCACTGTGCGGCCGTCCACGTACTCCATGACGATGTACGGCACGGGGAGGCCCGTGGCCATGTCCTCGCCGGTGTCGTAGACCGCCACGATGGACGGGTGGTTGAGCGAGGCCGCCGACTGCGCCTCGCGGCGGAACCTGGCCTGGAATATCTGGTCCCTGGCAAGGTCGGCGCGCAGCGTCTTGATCGCGACGATCCGATCAAGACGGATGTCACGCGCCCGGTACACCTCGGCCATGCCGCCGCGGCCCACCACGCCATCGAGTTCGTAGCGGCCGCCGAGTAGACGGGGCTGTGTCATATCTCGCACTGTGCCAAACCACCCTGCGTTTTTTCTAGTGTCTCTAGGACGTCGAAGAAGAAGACGTTGGTGACGGGCTCGTCGGGGTCGGCGAGCTCGTCGGGGTCGGCGAACTGCTCGCCGAGGCCGAGGGGCTAGCCGAGGGCGACGCCGTCCGGGACGGTGTCGGTTTAACGGATTTGGTCGGCTTAGGGTTGCCGGCAGTGCGGCTGGGCGAGCTTTTCGGCTGCACCACCACCACACTAGAAGGCGTCGGACTGGAGTCCGGGCTGACCGTGCTGGGGGACGGCCTGACGCTCGGTGAGTTCAGCTGCCGCGCCGTGCTGCCTGTATTTCCGCTGGTCTGGCCCGTGGAATGACTACTCAGGTACAGGCCGGTCGCGACCGCTGCGGCACACAGGACCGCGGTCGAGCCCACGGCCACCAGCTGGCGGCGCCGACTGGGGCGGTACGTACCACCGCCACGCGGCCGGCGGGAGCCGGGGCCTTCCTCGCCGAACAGGGCACCGGTCGCCGCGGGCGGCATGTCCGCCCGGGTGGCGCCCAGGTATTCGGCGGAATCCGCAGACCCGCCCAGGGTCAGCGCGTCCCGCAGTACGTCGGCGCGATCGGCGACCACCCGGACGCTGGCGGGGCGCTCCTCCGGCGTCTTGGCCAGCATGTGGTAGACCAGATCGCTGACCGGCTGCGGCACGTCCGGCGGCAGCGCGGGCACCGGCTCGTGCTTGTGCGCGAACGCGATCGCCAGCGGCTCGCTGGCCGTGAAGGGCGGATGCCCGGCCAGGCATTCGTAGGCGACCACGCCGAGGGAGTAGATGTCAGAGGCATCGGTCACCTGGGCGCCGGTGGCCTGCTCAGGCGATACGTACATCGCCGTGCCCATCACCATGCCGGTCTCGGTCAGGTGCGACGCCTGCGCCGCGGCCACCGCGGTGGCGATGCCGAAGTCGGTGATCTTCGTGGTGCCGCCCGCGGCGACCAGCAGGTTGCCCGGCTTGATGTCGCGGTGCACGATGCCGGCCTGGTGCGCGGCGTCGAGCGCGCGCGCCGCCTGGCTGACGATGTCCAGCGTGGCGTCCGGGGAAAGCCGGCCCGCCCGGGCCAGGATCGCGGACAGCGGCTCGCCGTTGACCAGCTCCATGACCAGGTACGCGCCGCCGAACTCGGAGGACTCGCCGTAGTCGTAGACCCGTGCGATGCCCGGATGGGACAAGCTGGCCGCGTACCGCGCCTCGGCGCGGAACCTGGCCAGGAACGCCTCGTCGCCGGCCCGTCCGGTGGGCAGCAGCTTGATCGCGACGGCGCGGTTGAGCAGGTTATCCTGGCCGCGCCACACCTCGCCCATGCCGCCGGCCGCTATGCGGTCGGTCAGCCGGTAGCGGCCGGCCAGCAGATAATCGCTCACGGATTCCCCAGGGTGGCCAGGTATGCCTTAATGACCTGCACAGCGATGGGTGCGGCCGCGGTGGCGCCGTAACCGCCACCTTGAATTATGACGCCGACGGCGATGCTTGGGTTGGCGTAAGGCGCAAAGCTGGTGAAGACCGCATCGTTGAGCCCGGAGTTGTTCACGCCGTTCTGCGCGGTGCCGGTCTTGCCCGCGATCACCAGGCCGCCCTCGTTGGCGGCGCTGAAGCCGGCCGCCGTGCCGTCGGGGTCCTGTACCACGGCCCGCATCATCTGGCCCACGTCATTGGCAACGGATGGGGTGACCGACTGGCTCAGGACGGACTGCGGGGTCGACTGGACCGTGCTCAGGTCGCTGGCGGTGACCTGCTGCACCAGGTAAGGCTTCATCAGCGTGCCGTTGTTGGCGATGGCCGCGGCGAACATGGCCTCCTGCATCGGCGTGACCGTGTCGCTGTACTGGCCGATCGCCGAGAAGGCGGTCAGCGCCAGGCTGGCCGGTATCACATAGTTGCTCTGTGCCACGGGCAGCGGAACGGTCAGGTTCGGGTTGTTCATGCCGAACTTCTCGGCCATGGCGTTGAGCGCCGACCCGCCGAGGTCCATCCCGATCCTGCCGAAGGTCGTGTCGCAGGACTGGGCGAACGCGGTGATCAGCGGCGCCTGGCCGCTCCCGTTCCCGCAGACCTCGCCGTTGTTGTTGGTGAGCACGTGGGTGGTCTGCGGCAGCGTGAGCTGGGTCGGCGAATCGACGTTCGTGTTGATTGTGGTGCTGGGACTCTGGGTGAGCAGGGCGGCACTCGTGACGACCTTGAAGGTCGAGCCGGGCGCGAGGGTGAGCTGGAGAGCCCGGTTGAACAACGGGTTGCCCGGGGCCTTGAGCAGCGCGGCGTCGTTGTTGTTGAGCTGCGTGCCGTCGTGCACGGCCAGCAGGGCCGGGTCGTAGCTCGGGTAGGAAGCCATGGCGAGGATCGCCCCGGTCTTCGGGTTGAGCGCCACGACCCCGCCCGGCTTGCCTAGCGCCGCGAGCGCGCTGTAGGCCGCCTGCTGCGCCTTGGAGTTGATCGTGACCTCGACGGTGGCGCCCTTGGTGGTCTTGCCGGTGATCAGGTCGATGACCTTCCTGACGTCCAGCGAGGAGTCGTTGCCCGACAGCAGCGAGTTCTCCGCCGCCTCCACGCCGGTCTGGCTGTACAGCGTGTCGTAGCCGGTCACCGGGGCGTACGCGGGACCCAAGGGGTAGTACCGCTGGTACTTGATGGAGCCGCTGCTCGGCTTTGAGGCCGCGATGGTCACGCCGTCGGAGGTGACGATGCTGCCGCGCTCGTACTGGTTCTGGGCGGCGTAGAACGCGCGGGAGTTACCCGGCTTGCTCGCCAGGCTGGCGGGCTCGAAGCCCTGCAGGTAGTTGACGTTGATCAGCAACAGCAGGAACATCACCAGGACGGCGATCGAGATCCGGCGCAGCGCCCGGTTCACAGCGTCACCACCTGCGTCAGTCCCTCGTCCTGTATAGGCCGCGGCGGCGGGCGCCGGGCGGTGTCGCTCAGCCGGGCCAGCAGGGCGATCAGCATCCAGCTCGCCACCAGCGAGGACCCGCCTTGGGACAGGAACGGGGTGGTGATGCCGGTCAGCGGGATGAGCCGGGTGACGCCGCCGACGATGACGAACACCTGCAGGGCGAGCATGAACGAGAGGCCGCCGGCGAGCAGCTTGGAGAACGGGTCCTTGACCAGCATCGCGGTCCGCAGCCCGCGCTGCACGATCAGCCCGTAGATCAGCAAGATGGCCATCAGCCCGGCCAGCCCGAGTTCCTCGCCGAACGCGCTGATTACCAGGTCACTCTGCACCAGCGGGGTGATGTACGGCTGGCCGCCGCCCAGGCCCTTGCCGAGCAGGCCGCCGCTGGCCATCCCGTAAAGGCCCTGCACGAGCTGGTAGGCGTTGTTGGACGGATTCTGCCCGACGAACGGATGCAGCCAGATGTCGAATCGTTCCCCGACATGGGCGAACAGCTTGCTCGCCGCGAACGCGCCCGCCACGAACATGACGAAGCCGAGCAGCAGCCACGAAGTCCGCGAGGTGGCGATGTACAGCATCGCGACGAACAGCCCCATGAACACCGCGCTGGTGCCGACGTCGCTCTCGAAGACGAGCAGCAGCAGGCTGGCCGCCCAGGCCACCAGGATGGGGCCGAGGTCGCGAGCCCGGGGCAGGTCGATGCCGAGCACCCGCCGGCCGGCCAGCGCCAGGACGTCCCGCTTGGCCACCAGGTACCCGGCGAAGGAGACGGCCAGCGCCAGCTTGGCGAACTCCTCCGGCTGGATGGTGAACGTGCCGAGCCGGATCTGGATCTTGGCGCCGGCGACCTCGCTGATCGACGCCGGCAGCAGCGCGGGCAGCGCCACCAGCAGGATCCCGATCGCGCCGAGCGTGTAGGTATAGCGCTGCAGCACGCGCGGCTCGCGGATGAGGGCGAGCACCGCGACGAAGCATCCGATGCCGAGGGCCGTGTAGACGACCTGGATCTCGGTCGCCGACGAGCTCAGCGGAGCGGTCAGCAGGTTTCCCTGCGCCGCCAGCCGGTAGGTCATCACGACGCCCAGGCCGTTCAGCAGGGCCGCGAGCGGCAGCAGCAACGGGTCTGCGAACGGAGCGAACCTCCGCATGGCCAGGTGGGCGATCACCACCATGACCACGTAGGGCGCCATGTACTCGACGATCCCCGAGGGCAGCTTGCCGTTGAGGCTGAAACCCACGTTCGCAAAGGCGAACGCGGTGAGCGCGACCGCGAAAGCGAGCATAGTCAGCTCGGTGCGCCGCCGGCTGCGGGCCACCGGGACCAGCGGACCCGTCGGGTCAACGGTCGGCGACGGGGCGGTGATGCTGCTCACGAGTGCCCAGTGGTCGGGACGAGGGCACTGGCCGCGATGCCGAACGCCGTCGACGGCGGGCACATCGCCCCGGCCTTCGGCGGCTGCGGGCCCGGGTTGGCGGGGATGCTGTTCGGCGGTTTCTTGGCCTTCCTGGCCAGCTTGGCCCGCGCCACCGCGACCTGGTAGGCGTTCTCCTTGGTCACCCAGTCCTTCAGTTGGGTGTACTGCTGCAGGCACGCGGTGACCGCGTTGCGGACGTTCGTGACGATCGCCTGGGCGTTGCCCAGGCCGCTGGCCGCGTCGGTGGCCTTCACGGTCTGCTGGTAGGGCGCCGGTACCTGGGCGAGCTCGATCCCGGTCTGCTCGTAGGGCTTGGACAGGCTGATCCCGGCGATCCGCTGGTTGACGCCGCGGTAAATGATCACCTGGCCGTGGCTGTCCGCCCCGACGTAGTACTGGTCCTGGCTCCACTGCCAGAAGACGTAGATGCCGCCGACGATCACGGCCACCAGCACCACCAGCGAGGTGGTTACGATCGGCCAGCGGCGCCGGCCGGATCGCCTGGAGCGTTTCGGCTGGGCGCGGTGGCTGCGCCGGGCGCCGGTCATCCTCGGGTCGGTACCGTTCTCGGTCGCCACCGCGAGCGGCATGGCGGCCGGGTCCAACTCGTCGACGGCCACCATCGGCTGCGGGGCGGTGGTCGACGACCGCCCGCCGCCGTAGGAACCCCCGAATTGGTTGTCCAGGTGATTCTCGCTGCCGTCGAACGGGCTTACCTGGGCGGTACCGTCGGTGCTCAGCATCGGATCGCTGACGTTCGCCGCGGCGCCAGCCATGACCGGGGTCCCGGTGGCCGGCAGCCGGGACGTGGCCGTGTCCACGACATCGGCCACGATGCAGGTGATGTTATCCGGGCCGCCGCCGTGCAGCGCGAGCTCGATCAGCTGGCGGGTGACAGCCTCGGGGTCACCAATGGTGGCCAGCGTCTCGCGCAGTGTCTCGTCGCTGACCACGCCGGACAGCCCATCCGAGCAGAGCAGGTAGCGGTCGCCCACCTGGCTGTCGTGCACGGACAGGTCGGGCTCGGCGACCGACCGGCCGTCCAGCGCCCGCAGCAGCAGCGAGCGCTGCGGGTGGGTGGAGACGTCATCGGCGCTTATCCGGCCCTCGTCGACCAGCGACTGCACCAGCGTGTGGTCGTGGGTGATCTGGTAGAGCTCGCCCTCACGGAGCAGGTAACCGCGCGAATCGCCGATGTGGCACACCGCCGCGTGCCCGTCGGACCAGAACAGCGCGGTCAGCGTGGTGCCCATGCCCTCGACCGCCGGGTTGGCGATGATCATCTCCTGCAGCCGGGTGTTGGCCGCGGCGACCGCCGAGGACAGTTCCGCCAGCATGTCACCGCCGGGCGGTTCGGAGTCGAGTTTCGCCATCGAGGCGATGGTCAGGGAGCTGGCCACCTCACCCGCGGCGTGGCCGCCCATCCCGTCCGCGACTGCGAGCAGGCGGGGCCCCGCGTACGCCGAGTCCTCGTTTCCTTCACGGAGGAGGCCGACGTCGGAACGTACCGCATAGCGGAGTACAAGTGTCATCTGCGCAGTTCCAGAACGGTCTTACCGATGCGGATCGGCACGCCCAACGGCACTGGCATCGGCCGCGTCACCTTCTGCCGGTCCAGGTAGGTGCCATTGGTCGAACCGAGATCCTCGACGATCCACTGACCGTCCTGCGGGAAAATCCGGGCATGTCGGCTTGAAGCGTAGTCGTCGTTGAGCACCAGCGTGGCATCATTGGCCCGCCCGAGAGTGATCTGTTGCTGGGCGAGATCAAGGCTGGTGCCTTTCAGCGCGCCGGCCGTCACCACCAGAACCCGCGGCGACCCGCGCCCGGCCCGGGGCGGCCTGGCCGGACGCCCCTGGCGCGGCGCCTGGGGCTGGCGCATCTTGCCCCGCCTGGCCGTCGTGGACGGGCCGCCGAGCAGGTCAGTGCGGACGACTCCGATGGCCGCTATGACGAAAAGCCACAGCACAGCCAGGAACGCCACCCTGATGATGGTGAGAGACAGCACGTTCATCTGTGGCTACGCCCTTGGACCCTAGTAGCTGGTGCGCGAGTAAGCAGTGCCCTGGCCATCCTCGCGGTCTTGGCCATCCTGCCGGAAGATCAGCGTGGTCCGGCCCAGCGAGACCTGGGTCCCGTCGGTGAGCGCCACCCGCCTGATCGGCTGGCCGTTGACGAAGGTGCCGTTCGTGGAGCTCAGATCGACCAGGACGACCTGGTCGTTCTCCACCCTTAGCTCCGCGTGATGCCTGGACACGCCCGGATCCACCAGCCGGAGGTCACAGTCCGTGCCCCGGCCGAGCAGCGTCACCGGCCCCTGCAGCTCGTAGGTGTGCTGGTCCCCGCCGGCCGGGCCGCCGGGAGCACCGGGTCCGGAGACCAGCAGCCGTGGGTGACCGGGGAATCCGCGCCCCTGCGTCCGCGGCAGGTCGCTGGCCGGAAGCCTGATCTCACCGCCCTCGATGGTCGAGCCCCGGATGACGCCGGACCTGATCCGGAAGGTGCCCGTGGTTATGTCGGGCACCCCTTCGAACCGCATCCGCACCGGCCCTACGAACGAGTAGCCCTGTTCCTTCGCGTAGTCCCGGGCTAGGTTGGCCAGCTCGACACCCAGGCTCTCGGCGTACACGTCGAGGCGCTCGTGGTCGCTCTCGGCCAGTTCGACGACAAAGTCATTGGGCACCAGGGTGCGTCCCTTGGCCACGATGGCCGCCCGGTCGTCCATCTCACGCTGGACCGCGCTCGCCACCTCGACCGGCTGCAGCTCGGACCTGAAGGCGCGCGCGAAGGCACCCTCTACCATGCCTTCAAGACGACGCTCGAAGCGCTGCAGAACTCCCAACGTGCCACCTCCCTTCACGTCCCTCGCCCCTGATGGTATCCGGGGCGCGGGAGCGCTCGCGGTCGTGCTAACCTACTCGTTGCCCAGGGCGGGTGGCGGAACGGCAGACGCGCACGGTTCAGGTCCGTGTGTCCGAAAGGACGTGAGGGTTCAAATCCCTCCTCGCCCACACATGAGGTGTGCTCCGGGCCCGATAGGCACGCGGGCACACGTTACGGAACGACAATCACGGGGCAGCGGGCATGGCGGGCCAGCCATCCGGAGACGGAACCCGCGACCCGATGCCAGATGTGCTTCGGCGCCCCGATCACGAGCGCGTCCGCGCTGAATTCCTCGGCTGCTGCGGCCAGCTCCCTGGCCGGACTGCCCCGCCTGGTGCGGACGTGCACATCCACGTCGGCATGCCCGGTCACCTGGTCGAGCTCGGCGAGCAGCCAGCGTTCCAGCGCCTCGGCGTCGCGGGGCACGCCCACGACCTGACCGGTCAGCGGCTCGCAGTAGACCCCGGTCGAGCACACGTACACGACGAGCAGTGGCCGGCCGAGCCGCTGGGATACGCCGGCCGCGTACGCCAGCGCGTTGCGGCTCGACTCGGAACCGTCGTAGCCCGCGATGACCGGGTGCTGGAGCCTGAGCGCCGACGACGCAAGCTCGGCGAGCGGAGCCGGCTCGGGAACCTCGGTGCCGGTTTCCGCCACGACCTCATCGGGTTTTTGGGACGGCGTCGGGGCAGGCCGTCCTGGCTGGCCCGGTTGGGGCTGGCCCGGTCCCGGTTGGCCCTGCGATGGGCTTGACTCTGCCTGGTCCATAGTCCGCGTCCTAGCGGAAGACCGCTTCCTCGACAGCCATACCGTGATGAATGCCCCGGATGAACGGCCTTACTCGTATTTGAAAAGCACTATAGATCAGCGCGCGACCATATGGTGAGTACTCACCGGTGCCCACGTGGCACGATGTTCAGGTGACCGCAGAGCAAGCGGGGACGATCAGCAGCCGCACGGACGCGACGGCTCGTGCCGTGATCGAATGCGCCGCCGATGCGATCGTCGCGTTCAGCACCGACCGCACCGTGATGCTGTGGAACCCCGCGGCGGAGCGGATGTTCGGCTGGGCCGCGGCCGAGGTCATCGGCCTCGAGCCGCAGATCATCCCGGAGGAGCTGAAGGCCGAGCACAACGCGGTACTGGAGCGGGTCAGGGGCGGCGGCCAGATCTCCTTCGCGACCCGCAGGATCCGTAAGGACAGCACGGTCATCGACGTGCGGATCGACACCAGCGCGCTGATCGACGGCGCGGGCGAGGTGACGGGCTGGGTCAACGTCTGCCACCAGACCGGGGAAGACGACGTGGCCAGGCACTATATGGCCGAACGGGCCCGGGTGGTCCGCCGTCTCGGCGACGTGGTCGCCGACATGAACGCCCAGCGCGACCTGGAGTCGGTACTCGACCGCATCGCGGCCAGCCTGCGCGAGCTGACCAGTGCCGACGCCGGCGGTTTCGTGCTGATCGAGGACGACACGCTCAGGCTGGTCAGCACGGCCGGGCTGCCGGACCGGCTGCGCGGCCGGACCGCGACGTTGTCCAGCAGCCTGGTCGGCGAGCTGATGCACTCGGGCAAGACGGTCATGATGGCGACCGGCGAATCGGGCGGCTTCGATGACCTGATCTGGTCGGCGCTGCCCGGCCTGCACACGATCGCGCTCGGCCTGTCGCACGTGGCGGGCAAGCCCTACGGCGCGCTGTACGCGCTCTACAGCAGGCGCAGGCTCAGCCATGTCGAGCTGGAACTGCTCGAATTGCTGGCCGGGCACGCCGGCGTGGCCCTGACCAACGCGATGGCGTTCGAGGAGGTGGTCAGGCAGCGAGCCCACGAGCGGGCGGTCATCGACGGCAGCGCCGACGGCATCGCCGTGCTGGATGCGGTCGGCCTGGTGCGGCAGTGGAATCCGGCCGCGCACCGGATCACCGGGACGCCGGCGCAGGACGCCATCGGCAAACCGCCGTCGTTCCCGCTGCCTGAGCCGGGTTCGACGCTCACCCACAAGCTGCCGAACGGGCGCTGGCTCGACGTCCTGTGCACCTCGCTCGCCGACAGCGGGGAGCTGGTCATCGACTTCCGTGACGTCACCGCCGCCAAGGAGCTTGAGGAAGCGAAGGACCTGTTCCTGGCCACCACCAGCCACGAGCTGCGGACGCCCATCACCGTGGTGCAGGGATTCGCCAGCACGCTGGCCAGCCGGTGGGACCAGCTCGCCGACACAGAAAGACGCGCCGCGGTGCGGACCATCGCGGAGCGAGCCGGGTCGCTCGGCAGGCTGGTCGAGCAGCTGCTGCTCGGCTCGCGAGCCGGGGCCGACCAGATGTCCGTCAGCAACGGCCCGTTCGACCTAGGAGCCGTCCTGCACGGAGCCGCCGCCGCGTTCCGGCCGCTGTCGGACAAGCACGTCGTCGTGACGGACATCCCCGCGGATCTGCCGGCCGCCAGTGGCGACACCATGGCCACCGACATCATCGTCGGGCAGCTGCTCGAGAACGCCATCAAGTACTCGCCCGACGGCGGCACCGTCAGCATCCGGGCCCAGGTGAAGGGGGGAGGGCCAGGGGGAACGGGGGGCGGGAGCCCTCCGTGCGCGGAAGGCGCGGCTGGGGACTGGATCGAGGTCACGGTCGAAGACGAGGGCATCGGCATCGCCGACGGCGACCATGAGCGCATCTTCGACCGGTTCTTCCAGGGCGAGGCCGGCGATCGCCGCAGGTTCGGCGGCGTCGGCATCGGCCTGTTCATCGTCCGCCGCCTGGCCGAGGCGCAGCACGGCGAGGTCACCGCCGGCTCGCGTCCCTCCGGCGGGACGGTCATGTCCCTGCGGCTACGGCCCGCCGCGGGGCAAGCCTGACGCGCCGGCCGGACGCTGTACCCATTTCCGGGCCCATTTCCGGGCCCATATCCGGGCCCATATCCGGGCCCATATCCGGGTCCTTAGTCGGCGGCGCTGTGCTCGCTTTCTGCGGGCTTGTCCCGCTTGCGCGGCTCGCCCCCGGTGGCCTCCAGGTAGGCGTCGACGATCGCCGGGACGTCGTAGCCCTGCCGCATGATCTGGCCTTTTTCCAGCCAGATCACCCGGTTGCAGCTCGCCTCGATCTCCGCCAGGTTGTGTGCGACGAGGAATACCGTGCCCGCTTCGCCGCGCAGCTGGACGATGCGTTCGTGGCTCTTGGCCCGGAAGTTCGCATCGCCGGTGGCCAGCGCCTCGTCGATCATCAGGATCTCGTGGTTCTTGGCAGAGGCGATGGAGAACCTCAGCCGCTGCGCCATCCCGGTCGAGTAGGTGCGCATGGGGTAGTCAATGAAATTGCCGACTCCCGAGAAGTCCACGATGGACTGGTAGCGGTCCTTGGTCTCCTGCGGGGTCATGCCCATGGCCAGGCAGCCGAGCACCACGTTCCGCTCCCCGGTCAGGTCATCGAGCAGCGCGGCGTTGACGCCGAGCAGCGCGGCCTGCCCGCTGGTGTAGACGCAGCCCTGCTCGGGCGGGAGCAGCCCGGCGATCGCCTGCAGCAGCGTCGACTTGCCCGAGCCGTTCCGGCCGATGATGCCAACGGCGTCGCCGTGGTTGATCACGAAGGAGATGCCCCTGATCGCGTGCACCTCGCGAACCGACGGGCGGCGCTGTCGCTTGACCACCCGCATGAGCGCGGTCGCCGCGGTGCCCTTGTCGCCGCCCGCGCCGTAGACGCGGTAGACCACGTGCAGGTCGTCGACGACCACGGTCGGATCAGCACCGTTAGCCACGGGCCCGCTAGCCACGGCCGTACCTCGTTTCCGCTTCCCAGAAGAACACGAACCCGACCACGAGCGCCACGATCGCCCAGCCGATGCCCCACAGCCACAGCCCGTTCATCGTCACCGTCCCGTGGCAATAGGCGCTGAATTCCAGGCGGGGTCCCTTGGTGGCGGCATGGTAGAGAGCGCAATTGGCCGCGTTGTACGGCTTGCTGCCTGGCCAGGCATTTCGCTGCGATTGCAGTATCGCGTTCCGCATCAGGCTGATGTAGACGGCGGCGGGGTTGATCTGCAGCAGATAGGTGAGTGTCGGATGATGCCGCAGCGAACTGATCGTCTGGATGCTGAACATGACCCCGGAGGCGTACATCCAGGTCCGGACGACAAACGGCATCAGCTGGCTGAAATCGTCGGCACCGGCGCCCAGGCGGGCCAGGAACAAGCCCATGCCGACGTTGAAGACGGCCTGCATCAGCAGGGCCGGGATGGCCAGCAGCCAGTACCAGGTCAGCGGCTCGCGTGTCCCCAGCACGATGACGGAAAGCACGAGCATGGACATGACGAGCTGCTCGAGCTCGATCAGCACGTACCCGATCGGCAGGCAGCCGCGCGGGAAGGGGAGCGCCCTGATCAGCGGCAGGCTGTCCGGCATGACCCGGGACGTGGTGATGAACGCCCGCTGGGTGAAGTTGAAGACGAAGATCCCGGTGATGAGGAAAGCCAGGAAGTTCGGCACCCCGCGGCTGGTGTTGAGGATGAGGCCGAAGATCAGGTAGTAGACCGCCGCGTTCAGCAGCGGGGTGAGCACCTGCCAGAGCTGGCCGAGCCTCGCCTCGGTGTACATGGCGACGTTGCGCGCGGTGGCGAAGCCCACGATGAAGTGGCGCCGCGCCCATAGCTGGCCGGCGTAGGCCAAGACGCCGGGCCGGGCGGCGCTCGGCCTGAGCTGGTACCTGGCGGCCAGCTCGGCGAGCGGCTCGTCCGGCAGGGCTGACGGATCAACCTCGGGGATCGCCAGGTCGTCGGTCAGCGTGCCCGGACCGCCCTGATCACGTGCTCGCTCCCTCATGCTGGCGAGCCTATGGCGCGCCGGGCGGGCGGCGTGCCGCGGAATAGACGGACAACCTTCACGGTGAGACGTTACCGTGCCGGCGGCGGGTGCCGGAGCCACCAAGGGTTTCTACTGAGACGCCGTTACCGTTCAGATATCTGAAGTGCCCCTGTGTTTCCGGAGCGCTCTCACGGGGCATTTCCGCTCGTACCGGGTTCGCTCAAGGTCGGACAGACGGGCTGGGGCTGACATGGAGGTGACTGAGGCGAGCGTCCTACTGCTCCCGTTCGCCGCTTCAAGCGTCGGCGTCGCCCGCAGGCGCCTGATGTCGGACCTGATCGAGGCCGATATCTACGATTCCGCCGTCTGCGACGTCGCGCTTGTGCTCAGCGAACTGTTCAGCAACGCCCTGCGGCACGCGGTGCCGCTGCCCGGATCCAAGATCCGCGTCGCCTGGCGGATCGACGCCGACAGCGTCCAGGTCTCGGTCAGTGACGGCGGCGGGCAGACCGTTCCTGAGCTGGGCGAGCCAACCCAGGCGGCCACCGGGGGGCGGGGCCTGAGGATCGTGGAGAAGCTGTCGAGACGCTGGGGCACGAGCACGGGCGACGAGGGCGCCACCGTATGGGCCGAGGTGCCGGTCCGGAAGACTGAAATGACGACAGTCGGCGCGCCGGTCGTGGCGACGGACACCGGGTAACGGACGGGCTAGCTGGAATTACGACCGCCCGGGGGGGACGGTGCCGCGGTTCAGCGAGGTGGGCAGGCTGCGGGCGGTCATCGTGCACCGGCCGACTTATCCAGGAACCTCTCAGGATGCGCTCAGCGTAGTTGCCTGGCTTCCGGGCGCTCGGCGCGGTAAGGTTCGGCTCGTGGAGCTAAATGTCTCGAGTCGATTTCATGATGATCACACAATCGTGACCATTTGCGGTGAGATCGATCTCTATACCGCTCCGCGGCTGCACAGCGAGCTCGCCGCCGTCCTGGTCGATGGCATGCCCACCCGGGTTGTGATTGACATGTCGGGCGTGGAGTTCTGCGACTCGACCGGCATGAACGTGCTGCTGTCCTGCCTGCGCCGGGTGCGCGAGCGGGGCGGCGAGCTAGAGATCGCCTCCCCCAAGCCCGCGGTGCGCAAGATCCTTCAGGTGACAGGCCTCGACTCGGTGTTCACCCTCGTCGACGACACCAGCCTGAGCAGGTCCAAACCCGCGGTCCCGCGCAACTAGGCAGCGTATTGACCTAAGATCGGCCCATGCCAGCAGGGTCCGGAGTCGGCGACGTCGCGGTGGTCATTCCGGCGCGGAACGAGGCCGACCGCATCGCCGCGACCGTGACGGCCGCGGCCGGGCTAGCCGGAGCCGGCCTTGTCGTGGTCGTCGACGACGGCTCCCAGGATGGCACGGGTGCCCTAGCCCGCCGCGCGGGCGCCGTGGTGATGCGGCACGCCAGGAACAGGGGCAAGGCAGCCGCCATGCAGACCGGCGCCGACGCGGTGAGCCTGGTCGACCAGCGCGAGCGCCGCGAGCGGCCCCGGCACCTGCTGTTCCTCGACGCGGACCTGGCCGAGTCGGCCGCCCAGGCCGGGCCGCTGGCTGTTCCGGTGGTCGCGGGGACGGCCGACATGACCATCGCCGTCTTCGCCGCGACCGTCAAGCTCGGCGGGCACGGCCTGGTCGTCGGGCTGTCCGGGGCCGGTATCCGCCGGGCCGTGGGCTGGCGGCCGGTCCAGCCGCTGAACGGGCAGCGCTGCCTGACCCGGGCGGCGTTCGAGGCGGCGCGCCCGCTAGCACCTGGCTGGGGGGTGGAGACCGCGCTCACCATCGACCTGCTGCGTAAGGGCCTCCGGGTCACCGAGGTCGAGGTCGAGGTCGCGCACCGGGCCACCGGGACCGGCCTGCGCGCCCAGCTGCACCGTGCGCGCCAGCTCACCGACGTCGCCAGGGCGCTCGCCGCCCGAATATGACCAGGCGGCCGGAGCGGGCGGGACCGGCAGGGTCCCCGGGTCCGGCCGGACCCGGGAACCCCAAGGACCTCAAGAACCTCGCGATGTCCGCGAGGTCCGCGCGATCCGAGGGGACCGCCGGGCTCGTCGCCATCGGGGTCAGCGTGGCGTTCACGTTCGCCGTCGCGGTGGCCGGGCCCTCGGTCATGGAACCGGTGCTGCCGGGCTGGGCGGGGTCGCCGCCATGGTCGCTCGGCCTGCACCCGTCGCCCTACCTCGCCGTCGGCCTGACCGCGGCCGGGCTGGCCGCGGGAACGCTCGGACTGGTGCTCGTGCTGCGGGCGGTCCGCGGCGGCTGGTCGGTTCCGGCGCGGGCCGTCCTGGTGGCGGGGCTGCTGGCGGCGGCCGCGCTGACGCTGGTGCCACCCTTCGGGTCGTCGGATCACCTCAGCTACGCCGCCTACGGGCGGATGCTCGTCACCGGCCATAATCCGTACACCACGACGCCGGCCCAGCTGGCCGCCCTGGGTGACCCGGTGGCCCGGGCGGTGCAGGACTGGTCGGGGACGCCGTCGGTCTACGGGCCGCTCGCGACCGCGATCCAGGGGCTGGCCTCGCTGGCCGGCGGGACCTCGGTACGGCTCACCGTGTTCGTGCTCGGCCTGGCGAACCTGGCTGCCTTCGCCATCACGGCGCTGCTGCTGCACCGGATGACGCGCCACGACCCGGCGCAGCAACTGCGCGCGGCCCTGCTCTGGGCCTGCAACCCGCTGCTGCTCCAGGTGCTCGTGGCCGGGGCGCACGTGGACGGCCAGGCGGTCGTCTTCGGCGTCGCCGCCGTGGCGGTCATGTTCGGGCCGTGGCCCAGAGAGGCCAGAGGGGCCATGGAGGCCAGAGGGACCATAGGGGCCAGGGGGGCCAAGGGGCCATGGAGGGGCGAAGCTCCCCCCGAGGGAGGTTTTGGGGGATTCGTCCTCCCCAGGGGGGTACGGGGGGGCGAAGCTCCCCCCAAGGGGGGTCTGGGGGGATGGGTCTCTGCCA
>JBKQQQ010001107.1:0-4252 GCA_052144275.1 Streptosporangiaceae bacterium | reverse complement strand
GCCCGGGCGCGTGCCCGCCACCGCTTCCCCGCATGCCCCATGCGCCCCCCGCGCCCGCCCGCAGAACCAGAATCCGCCCCTCCGCCCGCGGCACCAACCGCAACGATGGAGCATTGATGCTGCTGGGACAGCACCCATGCTCCATCGTTGTCGTCAGGCCTGGGAGCCACGCCGGGCGGCGTGGGTTAGGCGGTGACGGGGAGCCAGGAGGGGCGGTTGTGCTCGAAGGCGGTGATGTCGTCGACGTGGCGGAGCGTCAGGCCGATGTCATCGAGGCCCTCCATCAGCCGCCAGCGGGTGTAGTCGTCGATCTCGAAGGGCGCCTTGATCCCTGCGGCCTCGGCCAGCACCACGCGGCTGTCCAGGTCCACCACGACCTCGGTGCCCGGATCCGCCTCGATGGCGTCCTGCAGGGCGGTCACGGTGGCCTCGGGCAGCGCGACCGGCAGCAGGCCGGCCTTGGTCGCGTTGGTGCGGAAGATGTCGCCGAACCTGGGCGCGATCACGGCCCGGAAGCCGTGGTCGGTGAGCGCCCAGACGGCGTGCTCGCGTGACGAGCCGGTGCCGAAGTCGGTGCCCGCGACCAGGATCGTCGCGCCGTCGTACTGCGGCTGGTTGAGCACGAAGGACGGATCCTCGCGCCAGGCGGCGAACAGGCCCTCGCCGAAGCCGACCCGGCTCACCCGCTTGAGGTACTCGGCCGGGATGATCTGGTCGGTGTCCACGTTGTTGCGGCGCAGCGGCACCGCGCGGCCGACGTGCGTGATGAACAGTTCCATTTTTCGGACTCTCCTCTACAGGTCGGCGGGTGCGGCCAGGTGGCCGGTCACGGCGGTGGCGGCGGCGACCTCGGGCGAGACCAGGTGCGTCCGCCCGCCCTTGCCCTGGCGGCCCTCGAAGTTGCGGTTGGAGGTGGACGCGCTGCGCTCGCCCGCGCTCAGCTTGTCCGGGTTCATGCCCAGGCACATCGAGCAGCCCGCCGAGCGCCACTGCGCGCCGGCCGCGGTGAAGACCGCATCCAGCCCTTCCTCCTCCGCCTGGGCCCGCACCGCCATGGACCCGGGCACCACGAGCATCCGGATCGACGGCGCCACCCGCCGTCCTTGCAGCACCGAGGCGGCAGCCCGCAGGTCCTCGATCCGGCCGTTGGTGCAGGAGCCGACGAAGACCGTGTCCACCGCGATGTCGCGCAGCGCGGTGCCGGGCTTGAGGTCCATGTAGGTCAGCGCGCGCTCGGCGGCGGCCCGCGCCCCCGGGTCGGCGAACGAGTCCGGGTCCGGCACTGACGACGCGAGCGGGAGCGCCTGCCCTGGGTTGGTGCCCCAGGTCACGTACGGCGTCAGCGTCCCGGCGTCGAGGACGACCTCGTTGTCGAACGTCGCATCCTCATCGCTCGGCAGCGTGCGCCAGTAGTCCAGCGCGGCCTCCCACGCCGCTCCCGACGGCGCGTGCGGGCGGCCCTCCAGGTAGGAGAACGTCACGTCGTCCGGGGCGACCAGGCCAGCCCGCGCGCCGGCCTCGATGGACATGTTGCAGACGGTCAGGCGCCCCGCCATGGACAGCGCGCGGACCGCCGGACCGCGGTACTCCAGCACGTAACCCTGCCCGCCGCCGGTGCCGATCTTCGCGATGATGGCCAGGATCAGGTCCTTGGCCGCCACGCCCTCCGGCAGCGCGCCGTTCACCGTGATCGCCATCGTCTTGGGCCGCAGCTGCGGCAGCGTCTGGGTGGCCAGCACGTGCTCGACCTCGCTGGTCCCGATGCCGAAGGCCAGCGCGCCCAGCGCGCCGTGGGTGGAGGTGTGCGAGTCGCCGCAGACGATCGTCAGGCCCGGCTGGGTCAGCCCCAGCTGCGGGCCGATGACGTGCACGATGCCCTGGTCGGCGTCGCCCATCGGATGCAGCCGGATGCCGAACTCCGCGCAGTTCTTCCGCAGCGCCTCGACCTGGATGCGGGACACTGGATCGGTGACCGGGCTGGTGGGGCCGGACAGGGGAACGCCGGGGCCGGTGATCCCGGTCGTCGGCACGTTGTGGTCTTCGGTGGCGATGGTCAGGTCGGGACGCCGTACCTTGCGGCTGGCCGCCCGCAGCCCGTCGAACGCCTGCGGGCTGGTCACCTCATGCAGGAGGTGAAGGTCGATATAGAGCAGGTCGGGCTCGCCCTCCGCGCTGCGCACCACGTGGGCGTCCCAGATTTTCTCGGCGAGCGTACGGCCCATCACGCTCTCTCCCTTCAGCTTGCGTCTCGCATTCCGAGACGGCAGTATTCATAACATGAACAACTCTAGCGGAGTCGGCGTCCTGGACAAGACGGTTTCGGTACTGTCGGCGCTGGAAGGCGGCCCGGCCTCACTGGCGCAACTGGTCAAGGCGACCGGCCTGGCGCGGCCGACCGCGCACCGGATCGCGGTCGCCCTGGAGAGCCACCGGATGCTGGCCCGCGACGCCCAGGGCCGGTTCGTGCTCGGCCCGAGGCTCGGCGAGCTGGCCGCCGCGGCCGGCGAGGACCGGCTGCTCGCGATCGCGCAGCCGATCTTGACCCAGCTCAGGGACATCACCGGGGAAAGCGCCCAGCTGTACCGGCCGCACGCGGACACGCGCATCTGCGTGGCCGCGGCCGAGCGGACCAGCGGGCTCCGGGACACCGTCCCGGTCGGCGCCGCGCTGCCGATGACCGCCGGCTCGGCCGCGCAGGTCCTGCTCGCCTGGGAGGAAGGCGGGCGCATGCACCGCGGGCTGCGCGGCGCCAAGTTCACCGCGGCCACGCTGGCCCAGGTCCGCAGGCGCGGCTGGGCCGCCACCGCGGCCGAGCGCGAGCCCGGCGTCGCGTCGGTGTCCGCCCCGGTGCGCGGGCCCGGCGGCCGGGTCCTGGCCGCGGTCTCGGTGTCCGGCCCGATCGAGCGCCTGACCAGGTCACCGGGGCGGATGCACGCCGCGGCCGTGGTGGCGGCCGGGGACAAGATCAGCACGCTGCTGCGCGCCGAGACCTGAGCGAGCTCAAGGGGCGCGGTGCCGACTGGACATCCCCGCCAGCCGAAGGGCGCGGTGCCGACTGGACTCCCCCGCCAGCCGAAGGGCGCGGTGCCGACTGGACTCCCCCGCGAGCCGAAGGGGCGCCGGCGCTGCCTGGACAGAGGAGCGACGAAGGAGCGACGAGGGAAGGCAGCGCCTAAAAAGGCCCCCCGGAGGCGAGCGGGAAAGCAGAGTAACCTCCAATAGCCGCAGGCTGACGCCGGATGGGACTTTGGGCCCGGCCAGGCTACGGCCCAAGGCCCTTACCGGTCTGGGCCATCATGGATATCGTCAGATTCCGGCTGAACCCGCAGAACCGGAGAAACGGATACGAGGTCGCGCGCATGAAGGCAGCTGTCGTCAAGGAGACCTCGCCGGGTGAGCGCCGCGTCGCCCTGGTGCCTGAGGCGATCGCCAGGCTACGTCCGGCCGGGATCGACGTGCTGGTGGAGAGCGGGGCGGGCGACGGCGCTTGGCTGTCCGACGCGGCCTACGCCGACGCGGGCGCGTCGATCGTCAGCGCCGCCGAGATCTACCGGACCGCCGACGTGATCCTGACCGTCACCAGGCCCTCGGCCGAGGCGGTGAGCGAGCTAAGGGCGGGCCAGGCGGTCATCGGCATGCTGGCCCCGCTGACCGACCCCGAGCTGGCCGCCACGCTGGCCGCCCGGGGAGTGACCGCGATCAGCCTGGACGGGCTGCCGCGCACACTGTCCCGGGCCCAGCCGATGGACGCGCTCAGCTCCCAGTCGAACGTGGCCGGCTACAAGGCCGCCCTGGTCGCCGCCGCCGCGTTCGGCAGGTTCTTCCCGATGCTGATCACGGCGGCGGGGACCGCCCGGCCCGCCAAGGTGCTGGTGCTCGGCGCCGGCGTGGCCGGCTTGCAGGCCATCGGCACCGCGAGGCGCCTGGGCGCGGTGGTAAGCGGCTACGACGTCAGGCCCGCCTCGAAAGGCGAGGTGGAGTCGCTCGGAGCCACGTTCGTCGAGCTGACCTCCGTCGAAGCGGGGGCCGGCGAGGGTGGTTACGCCCGCGAGTTGACCGCCGAAGAGCGCCAGGCCCAGCAGGAGGAGCTAACCGGCCATATCGCCAGGCACGACGTGGTGATCACGACCGCGCAGGTGCCCGGCCGCAGGCCGCCGCTGCTGGTGACCGAGGACGCGCTCAAGGCGATGTCCCCCGGGTCCGTCATCGTGGACATGGGCGCCAGCGCGCTCGGCGGCAACGTGACCGGATC
>JBKQQQ010001106.1:0-3095 GCA_052144275.1 Streptosporangiaceae bacterium | reverse complement strand
AGGCCGAGGTAGCGGCTAATTGCAGCTCCTCTCTCTGACCGCCATCCCGAACTGGTCGATCTGGGCGTTCACATCGAATGAGGGGCCGGGCTGACAGCCCGCGCCGACTCGGCGATCTGAAATCGTTCGAGCCAAAGACAATGTGTCCGTTTATAGCGGTGCGTGACTGCGAGAAGCGCTAGCCGGGCCTGGTCTGGCCATGTGGATCGAGGTCGATGTGACCTGCCGATTACGAGACGGCAGGTGCGCCTGAGACCATAGCGCCAGGAAGACGTTGAGACGGGACGTTGACACAGGTCCCGGTTCGGGGGCCCGATGCCGCGGAGGTGTCCGGAATTTAAGCCCGCCGCACCGAGGCAAGACCTTCCGTGCCGCGCCCTCGGGAAGATGGATTCCTGGCAGCGGATGGCTGCGCGTCCAGTTCGAGCGACCCGGCGTGCTGCTTCTGCGCCGTCTCTGTGCCGCCTGGGCCCCCGGCGGGCCGAGGTGAGTGGCGGTCGTCATGTTCGGACACACTGGTCTGGACATGCTCATCTGCCGATGAGCGGACGTTGCATGTCCGGAGATCCGTACGCCCTCAAGGGCCGGACTCAGATCTCCGGTAGTCGTTCTGCGTTATTTGTTTGATCCGGGCTGGTGTGCGCTGAGCTGGTAGGTGATGGGCCTGGTGTCGCCGGGCATGGCGGGCGGGGTGTGGTTGATCTCGTCGATGAGCAGGGCGAGGGCGCGGGCGACGCGGGGGGCGCCGGGCTGCTGGAGTTCGACGGTGATGGCCTGCGGGGTGCAGGTGATGGTCCCGGCCAGGCCGCGGATGATGGTCTGGCGGGTGATGGCGCGGTATTCGTCGTCATCTTGCAGGTAGGCGTTGAGGTGGTTCGCCAGCCAGTGCTCGGCGTTGTGCGCGTGCAGCCGCAGGACCATCTGCAGGCCGCGGCGGCCGGTGCGCAGCAGCGCGACCTGGGCTTCGGGGTCGATGAGGTTGGCGGGTAGTTTCGCGGGGATCGTGTCGCGGGCCGCGGCGGCGGCGGCCAGTTTCTTGTGCGTGGCGGTGATCTTGTCCTGCGCGGCGGGGATCAGCCGGGTGTTCTTGGCGGCCGGGCTGATGGCCGGGTCGGCGAGCAGCACGGCCAGGTCCCGCTCGGCGGCGGCCACGGCTTTTTCTGCTTCGCGGACGGCGGCATTGGCCTTCTTGCGGGCCGGGTTGTCAGCGATTTTGGTGTTCGCCTCGATGCCGGCGATGTAGTCGCAGATCTTGTCTATGCCGTAGTTCTCCGACGCGTACTTGAGGAAGTTCTCCTCCCGCCACCGCGACTTCAGCCAGGCGAGGATCTCCGCCGGGCAGGCATCAAAGTCCGACGTCAGGACCTGCAGCACCACCTTGCCGTGCTCGAACAGCGTGAGCTGCCGGGCCTCGCCGTAGTCCTTCAGCTGGACTTTCTCCTCGGCCCAGGCGATCTCGCGCGTGCGGCCGCCGGTCGTGACCGTGGTGATGACCGGGAGCATGGCCGGAACCGCCAGCGGCGCCCGCCGGTAGCTGACCCAGTGCACGCCCTGCTCCCGGCAGTGCCGGAACACCTGCGCATACGCCCCGCCGCGGTCGAACCCGAGCATGATCGCCGCGCCCGGCCCGGCGGCCTTCCTCAGCTCCGCCAGCGCCTTGGGCAGCGTGACAGACAGGCCGGACGGCTCCCCGGTCACGAAGCACACCGCCCGCCCGTCATGCGCGGTCACGTGGGTGTCCGCGCGGCCTCGTTCCGCCTTGCTGCGCTTGGTGTTCCAGCCCTTCGCGACCGGCTTGGCGCCGGCGTAGGGGACGAAATGGTCATCGACGTAGTACACCCCGGAGGTGACCGGGTCCGCAGCCAGCATCGCGCGGGCAGCCATCTCCTGCAGCGCCAGCGGATCGGCCGCGTCAGCTATCGCGGCCAGCGCCGGCCGCAGGGTCCGCAGGTGCGGCAGCACCGCCAGCCCGGCCAGCGGCCCCGCGCACGCGGCCGTCAGGTGCTTGACCTGCTCTGTCGTCGCGGCCCCCAGCGCGAAGCACATGCTGGTCGCCGACAGCAAGGCCACATCGGCGAACCGGTACCCGCCCGCGCCGCGCCCGGCCCTGGCCGCGGACTCCAGCACCTGCCCCGCCCCGGCCCGGGCCGTGAACGCGTGCAGCAGCATCGCCCCCGCATACCGCGACCAGAACACCCCGCCGGTCATCCGCGGCCCGCTCGGCCCCGGCGGCGGTGACGGCGGACCGCCCCCCGCCCCGCCCCGCGCCGCGCCCGCCGGCTCAGCCGCCAGCCCGGCCCCGCCCGCAGGCTCCTGCTGCTCCCGCCCTGAATCGTCCCCCGGCCCTGGCTCCGGCTGCCGTCCTGGAGCCAGCGCCGGTCCCGGCGGCGCGAGCTCAAGCTCCTCCTGGCGCAGCCCGGCGCCTGTCTCCGCCGCCAGCCGCGTCGGCTGGCCTGCCAGGCGGCGGGCCACCGTCGTCCCCGCCACGCCCAGCCGCCGGCCGATCTCCAGATCCGATTCCCCCTGCTCACGCCACTGCCGCGCCAGGTCCCACTTATCTTCCCCCAGCGCCCGCGGGCGACCCGGCCCGTCCTGCCCGGCCAGCGCCGCCGCGCCATCCCGGGCCGCGGCGGACTTCAGCCGGGCCACATACGTCGGCGTCAGCCCGAACACCTCCGCGACCCGCCAGCCGGGAAACCCCACCCGCCGCAGCGTCACGATCATCATGTTCCGCATCGCCAGGTCACCCTCGGCGTACTCGGCGACCACCGCCGAGCCCGCCAGCACCACCACCCGCCCGGCGGCCCGGTGCAGATGCAGATCCCACGGCGACGGCATGCCCTCCAGCATGAGGGCAACCGCCGCGGACATGCCACAACCCTACCGAAAATCAAACAATTTCGCAGACTAATGACCGGAAAGGAACCGCACGTCAGCGACACGCGGCACACTAACTACCGGAGATCTGAGACCCGTTGCACTGCATCTTGGCGTAGAGCTTTTCGACGTGCTCGGGTTCCAGCTTGTCGAGCCAGTGCGCACCGATTCCGGGGATGAGGTGAACGCGCACGTCCACGCTGTATCCGGAATGCGTG
>JBKQQQ010001105.1:0-5076 GCA_052144275.1 Streptosporangiaceae bacterium | reverse complement strand
TCGCGATCTGGACGATGGCGAAGCTGGCCGCGACCACGATCAGCAGCATGATGTTCATCGGGTTGACCAGCTGGCCCCGGGCCACCACCCACACGCTCGGCGGCGGCTCGGCCGGCAGCTCGTTCGGCCCGTACTGGGCCAGCCGCCGCTCCGCCTCCCCGGCGCCCAGCCCGTCATCCGGGTCGACACCCATCTGCCCGGCCGCGTCTTCAGCCGACAGGGCGTACCAGGCCAGGTTCTCGGCGGGCTGCTGCACGGTGGTCATCTGAGCTCCTCAGGACGGTTGCGGCTGCCCCGCGCCGCAGCGGCTGGCCTAATGCGCGAGCTGGACATTTTTCGTCCTGGTGTCGCGGAAGTGTTTCCACCCGTAGTCCAGAGCCACGCTCAGCACCAAGATGCCCGCTATCGTGGCGATCGAGGCGGGCTCGTGGATCAAGGTGGTGAACACGAACGTCACGAAGACCGCGCCGGAGGCCGCGATGGCCAGGACCAGGACCGGGAGGCTGGCCCCGGTCTCGGAGCGGATCCGCAGGTGCGCCGCGGTGATCATGGTGAAGATCACCAGGGCCACCGCGCTGCCGATCGAGGCGATCGCGTCCAGATTGAACACCACGGCCAGGACCAGGCACGCAGCGGCCTGGATCAGCAGCCCGGCCGATGCCCGCCCGCCGAGCTTGCGCGCCATCAGCGGGGGGAACTGCCCGGTTTCCGCCAGCCGCTCGGACATCCCCTGGGCCGGGTACAGGCCCGCGTTGGTGGCCCCGGCGGTGGCGAACAGCGCGGTGACGGTCATCAGCCAGTAGCCCGCCCGGCCGAGCGTGGGCTCGGCAGCCACCGCGATCGCGGTCCCGCCCGAGGAGATCACCTTGTCCACCGTGAGCGTGCCGAACACGCCCAGCGCGATGGCGATGTAGATGACCGTCGCGATCCCCAGCGCCAGGAACATCGCCCGGGGCAGCTGGCGGGCCGGCCTGGCCAGGTCCTTGGCGGTGAAGGTGATGATGCCGAAGCCCAGGAAGGCGAAGAAGGTCAGCGCCACGGACGAGATGATGTCCCGCGCCGACGGGTACCCCGAGAACGCCAGCAGCGACGGGTGGATGTTGACCAGCGTGACCACCGAGAAAAAGGCGAGGATCCCCAGCACCACGTAGACGATCACCGTCTGCGCGCCGGCCACCAGCTTGGACCCGGCGATGTTCAGCGCGGTCATCACCACGATGATCAGCGCCGCGAAGAACTTGATCCAGGCGGCGTTCTCCCCGGCGAACGTCGAGGTCGCGTAGCTTCCGAACGACACCGCCACCATCGCCGTCACGATGGCGTTGGCCGAGTACGTCAGCCACGCGGTGACCCCGGTGAAATGGCCGTTGCCGGTCGATTTCGCCACGTACTCCAGCAGCCCCCCGGCCGACGGGTACCGGGCGCCCAGCTTCGCGAACGAGTACCCCTGCAACGCCGCGACGATCCCGGCGATCAGGAACGACAGCCATACGGCCGCGCCCGCCACCTCGCCGGCCGCGCCCAGCAGCGCGAAGATCCCGGCTCCCACCATGGCCCCGACGCCGATGAACGCGGCCTGGCGCACCGACAAGTACTTCTTTTCAGGCGGCGTCTCCGCAGGCCTGCTCAGGTCTGTCAGCGGTTCTTCGCTCATGACCCTGCCGTTCTCATGACTATGCTGGTCCGTCGGGCGCCCGCTGCGGGACGACGCTGGTGCCGGCCTGCCCGGCCACGATGGCGGTGATGTCGGCCAGTGAGCCGATCGCCGCTCTCTGACCGGTCTTGGCGGCGAAGCGGGAGGCGGCTTCGACCTTGGGACCCATGGACCCGGCCGCGAACTGGTAGCCGGCCAGTTCCTCCGGGGTGGCCCGGTCCAGCCGCCGCTGCTGGGGCGTGGCCCAGCCGACGTAGACGCCGTCCACGTCGGTGGCCATCACGAACAGGTCCGCGGCCACGTCCTCGGCCAGCAGCTCGCTGGCCAGGTCCTTGTCGATGACCGCCTCAACGCCCACCAGCTCGCCGGGCCCGGAGGCGGGGTACATGGTGGGGATGCCGCCGCCGCCGGCGCAGATGACCACGGCTCCCCGCTCGATCAGCCAGGAGATCGGCGCGATCTCCAGGATCTGGCGGGGCTGGGGAGACGGCACCACCCGCCGCCACGCGGTACCGTCCTGCTTGAACGCCCAGCCTTTCTCCGCAGCCAGCGCGTCGGCGGACTCCTTGGCGTAGACCGGGCCGACGAACTTGGCCGGGCGGGTGAAGGCCGGGTCACCGGGGTCCACGGTGATCATGGTGAGCAGGGTGGCCACCTGCCGGTCCGGCGGCAGCAGGCTACGCAGTTCCTGCTGGATCAGGTAGCCGATGATGCCCTGGGTACCCGCGTCCAGGACGTCCAGCGGGTACGGCTCGGCGTCGTGGTAGGACTCGGCCTGCAGCGACAGCAGGCCCACCTGCGGGCCGTTGCCGTGCACGACCACGATGCTGTGCTCGGCGGCCAGCGGCGCGATCGCCTCGGCCGCGATCCTGATGTTCCTGCGCTGGACCTCGGTGGTCAGGGGGTCGCCCCGGCGCAGCAGCGCATTGCCGCCCAGCGCGATCACGATCCGCATCTCAGGCCTTCTCCGTCATCGCTCGGTCCTAGGCGGCCGGCCGTGACGCGCGACCGCCGTCTGGCCCGGCCCGGTTCGAGCCGGTGCCCAGATCCTGTGCGGGCGGTTCCGGAGTATCCTCACCCTTCCCAGGGTGATCCTGGGGTATTTGCCGCGCTGCTGCGCCGCACCCAGGCTCACCACGCCGGCCACGAGCAGGACGATCTGCATCAGGTCGGCGCACTGGCGGAGGAACGCGCGCCACCGGGGCTCAGCCTTCCCGGCCGGCGTCCTCTGCCGGGGGCTCGGGCAGCTCTGTCGGTCTGGTCATCTAGCGTCCTCGGAGTGTTCTCAGGGCGTTGGCCTTCGGTCAGCCGCTCGTCGCCGGGCAACCTGCCCGGTCCTGGGCGGCCTGGATATAGGACACGAGGGCGTCGTTCGGGAACCCGGTAGCCTTCTCGTGCGCCCGGCTGGTCGTCTTGGCTGCCGAGAGGAAGACCTGCAGCGCGGCGCAGTTGCCGGTGGCCGTCGCGGCGTCAACTCGCGGCTGGAGCTGTGAGGCGTACGTTGCCCATGGCACCTGCTGGGCCGTGTCACAGGCGCTGGCCAGCAGGGCCGTCACCAAGCCGGCTACGGCCAGGAGGATCAGGCCATGCCGTCGGCGCCGGTCTGCCTGCCGGGCCAGGCCGCGCGGGGAGCGTGTGGTGTCCATCTATTTCACCGTGCCTCCGAGGCTGGGGACCGCGACTCCCAGGAGCATGAACAGGCAGGTGAGGATCAGCAGGATGCCCAGCAGCGGTGCCACGAACCTCAGGTACCGGTCGTAACGGACCTTGCTCAGCGCGAGCCCGCCCATCACGATCGCCGAGGTGGGGGTGAACAGGTTCATCCAGCCGGACGCGGACTGGTAGGCCGTCACGACCATGGCCCGGCTCACCCCGGCGAAGTCGCCGAGCGGGGCCATGATCGGCATCGCCAGCGTCGCGTGCCCGGAGGAGGACGGGACCAGGAACGCTAGCGGGATGTTCACCAGGTACATCACCACCGCGAACGCCCCGGAGGACAACCCGCTGACGGCACCCTCCAGGGCGTGCAGCACCGTGTCGGTGATCCCGGAGTTGTTCATGATCGTGGTCACCCCGCGGGCCACCGCGATGATCAGAGCGGCGCCGATGAAATCACCAGCGCCGGCGATGATGCCGGTGACCGTGCCCTCCTCGCCGAGCCCGCCCACCAGCCCGACCAGCACCGCGCCGACGATGAACAACGCGGCCAGTTCGGGGAAGTACCAGCCCAGGGTGATGGGCTGCAGGGAGGCGCTGAAGTCCCCCCACGGGATCACCGAGAAGATCATCAGCCCGAAGGTCAGCCCGAAGATCCACAGCACGATCTTCTGCCGGCCGGTCATCGGCTCCGGCGGCCCGGCCGGGCCGCCGGCCAGGGCCTCGTCGCCTTCGGCGGCGAGCGTCAGCGACCTGGCCGGATCGTTCTTGACCCGCCTGGCATAACGCAGCACATACAACAGGGCCACGGCGGTCATGACGACGTACATGATCAGCCGCAACCCGATGCCGTCCCCCAGGGCGACGCCCGCGGCGTCGGAGGCCACCCCGGTCGCGAACGGGTTCACCGTCGAGGCCAGCGTCCCCACCCCCGCGCCGACCATGATGATCCCCACCCCCACCAGCCGGTCATAACCCAGGCCGATGATGACCGGCAGGATGATCGCATAAAACCCCAGCGTCTCCTCGGCCATCCCGTAGGTGGTCCCGCCCACCGAGAAGATCAGCATCAAGATCACGATCAGCAGCATGCCGCGCTTGCGGAACCGGCCGGTGACCCGCCCGATACCCGCGTCCAGCGCCCCGGTCTTGATGGTGACGGTGATGAACGCGCCGATCGCCAGGACGAAGAAGAACACCTGGACCGCGCCGGCCAGATCCCCGCTGTTGTACGGCCCGGTGTTCCCCGGCGGAGTGACGATCTCGGCGGGCACCTGCTTGCCCGCCGCGGTCCCGCAGGCCGCCTGGCCCTTCTTCAGCAACTCGGGGCTGGGGTCCGGGACCACCTCCGACGGCGTCCGCACCCCGTACAGGCCGTTGACCGGTGACACCCACAGGTCATACAGCCGTTCCTGGAAGGACAGGTCGAGCTTGACCGTGCCGAACGTGCCGGGGACCGGCTTGGGTGGCCCTCCGTCGCAACTGACGTAGGAGTAGGAACCCGGCTTGATGATGAATGTCAGGACCCACACCAGCACCAGCACGAAAAACAACACGGTGAACGCGGTCGGGAACTTGAACCGGCGCTTGGGCTCGGCGGTAGTGTCGTCCGGGCTGGTCTGCGTGTCGGCCGTCATGATGCCCGCCCCGGACCAGAGGCGATCACCGGCAGGGAGCAGGACATGGGTCGGCCGCCGCTACCGCCCGATGACCAAACCGGGCCCGAGCGTGACGGCAGCCAGACAGACGCGACGACGATTAGGTCG
>JBKQQQ010001104.1:0-2882 GCA_052144275.1 Streptosporangiaceae bacterium | reverse complement strand
ATACCGGGCTCTTCTGTCAGGCTGTGCCTTCCGGCGATGCCACGTGATGCCAGCGCAGGGAGGCGGCCGTGCAGGCCGCGCGGGATATTTACTGGCCAAGACATCGGAGGCGGGCGAGAATCAGGCTGTGGAGCATTTCTCACGTGAGCGTCTGGTGGCCGGGCTCAGCCAGATCCGCGACTCCCCGCAAGACGGCGGCCGGCTCGTCTTGATCGTCCGCCGCCCGGCAGTGGACGAGCGATCTCTGCCGGCCGAGGCGGTGCTGGATCGGGTCGCCGGGCTTGACGGGGACAACTGGCTCACCCGCGGCAGCACGAGCACGCCGGACGGATCGGCTGACCCGCAACGGCAGGTGACGGTGATGAACGCCCGGGTGGCGGAGCTTGTCGCGGGCGGGACTGGCAGGATGCCGCTGGCCGGTGATCAGCTGTATCTCGACCTGGACCTCAGCCTCGACAACCTCCCGGCAGGGAGCCTGCTCGCCGTGGGCCAGGCTGTGCTGCAGGTCAGCGAAGCCCCGCACCTGGGTTGCGCGAAGTTCGTCGAGCGCTTCGGGGTCGAGGCGATGCGCTTTGTCAACTCTCGCGTCGGCCGCCAGTTGCGGCTCCGCGGGATGAATGCACGCGTGGTGGTACCGGGCACAGTCCGGCTCGGTGACCTGGCCGCAAAAACTCCCACCCGGCCGCCGATGCCTGTGACAACGGCCGGTCCCCCGAGGCGCTGCACGCATCATTCGCGCGTTCCCAGCATGGGGCCTCCTGGGTTATCGGTTGCGAAGGGAGATCTCGTCGGACTCGGCGATGTGGTCGGCCTGGACGGCTCGGAGTCCCACGCCCAGGCGCTCGCGAGCCTGCCGCAGCAGCTTGAGGGAGTTGGTGGAGGGGCTCGCCGGAGCGGCGCGCTCCGGATCAGCCCCATGTTCCTCGATGAGGTGGGTCTGCAGGGCTGCGGCGACTTCGTCGGCCGCCTTCAGCGCATGGTAGATGGCCCGGTCCCGTGCAGTGTCGTCAACCATAGATCCAGTATCGCGCCTCTGCGCGCTTGACCATCGCTGCCTCGACCCCATTCGGTCCACAATTATCTGCCACAACTGGGGTAACTTGCGTCAATAGATGGGCTGGCAGAGGGCGGGGGCGTTCGTGCGGGTTGTGGTGGTGGGCGCGGGGTTCGCTGGCCTGCTGGCGGCGGACCGGGTAGCGCAGGCCGGGCATGAGGTGGTCGTGCTCGAGGCGCGGGACCGTGTGGGCGGGCGCGTCTGGTCCCAGGAGCTGGTTCCCGGTGACCCGCGCAGCGTTGTCGAGCGGGGCGGGGAGTTCGTGCTGGACGGCTATGGCGTGATGCGGGCGGTGATGGCCGGGCTCGGCCTGGAGCTTGCGGACATGACCATGTCCTACTACGTGCGGGAGCCGCGCGGTGCGGCGCCGGCCACGCACCAGGACCTGGCTCGGTGTGCCGCTGTCGTGGCGGGCGCCGCGGCTGCGGCCCCGCCGGGCACGTCACTGGCCGAGGTGGTATCGGGCTGGCATGGCTCCCCCGCTGTGCTCGCCGCCTACATGTCCCGCATCGAGGTCACCAATGGCGTCGGCGCAGAAGTCCTGGCCGCCGCGGCGGTCAGCGATGTCACCACCGGGTTCGCGGGCCGGCCGTGCTGGCGGGTGGCAGGGGGGAACCAGCAGGTGGCCCTGGGCCTAGCCGGCCGTCTCGGGGCGCCGGTCTGGCTGCGGAGCCCGGTGCGGTCGGTCGAGCATGATCACCGGGGCGTGCGGGTACTGACCGGCGACGGTGAGGTGGCCGGCGACGCGGTCATCGTCGCGGTGCCGATGGCCGTCCTGCGTGACTTGCCGTTCTCGCCGGGCTTTCCCGGCCGCCGCCGGGAAGCCTGGCGGCGGGCCGGGCTGGCGCATAACGCCAAGCTGCACATCCCGCTGACCCGCGCGGCCGCCGCCTCAGCGGTGCAAAGCGTGCCGGACCGGTTCTGGACCTGGACCGCGACTGACGCCTCGGGCCAGGTCCAGCCCGTCGTGCATGCGTTCGCCGGCACCGAGGCGGGGCTGGCGGCCCTGGCCGTAGCCGAAGGCCCGGCGAGATGGGCGTCCCGGGTGGCGGCACTGCGGCCCGAGCTGTCGGTGGACCCCGGCCGGGCATTGCTCACCACCTGGAACGACGACCCATGGGCCGGTGAGTCGTACTCCGCGCTCACCGTCGAGGTGGCCGACGGCGACGATGAGCTCATCGCCGCTCCCCTGGGCAGGGTGCACATCGCCGGCGAGCACACCGCCGGAGCCTGGTCCGGCCTGATGGAGGGCGCCTTGCGCTCCGGCCTGCGCGCCGCCGACGAGGTCCTCACCGCCGCGCACCGACCCTGACAGCCCACCGACTGCTTGGTGATACTGATCGTGACCCCGTGGATAGGGCTCAAAACGAGGTGTGAGCCGCAGTATTGAAAGCTGGAGGCCACGGGTGAGGATCGTGGACTTCCTCGCCGCGTAGCACCGCAGCCTGGCCGACCCACTATCCGAGGGCTGCCTCTGGGCGCGGGAAGCTGGTGGTGAACGCATACCGGGAGTCGCGGTACAGGTGCCGGGCAAACTCCACGGGGCGGCCGGACTGGTCATAGGCGATGCGCTCCATGGTCAGCAGGGCCGTGCCGCGGGTCTCGTTCAGCGTGCGGGCCTCGGCAGTCGAGGCGTTCTTCGCGCCCATCCGCTGGGTGGCCGAATACAGCCCGATGCCGGACGCGCGGAGCAGTTCGTACAGGCCGTGCTCCTCGAGCATCTCCACGTTCAGCTGGACGAGCCCGGCGGGCAGGTAGTTGTGCATCAGGGCCATCGGCTCGCCGTCGGCCAGCCTGATCCGCTCCAGCGACATCACCAGCGCCCGCT
>JBKQQQ010001103.1:0-10955 GCA_052144275.1 Streptosporangiaceae bacterium | reverse complement strand
CTGGGCCGTGCCTGCCCGCCTGGATGGGACCCCCGGCTCCGATCCGGCTTCCCTGGTTTCCGGAGTGCCGCGTTGGCCGAGAGTGACCGCCGGTGCCGGTGTGTCACGAGCGGCTATAACGCTGCGTTCCGATCCGTCTTCTCTGAGTTATTTGTCTCGCATCCCGGACAACGGGGGGACCACTATCACCTTTTTCGCTTGACTTGAAGCAAGACACGCAGGTGTAATTTCATTGGTGTAATTCTCGTCCGCCGGGGGAGTCGGGGGCGAGACCGGGGGCTCCGAGTGGGGAGGGAGGACGCGCTGTGACTGAGGTCATCGTCCCGCTGGCGCAGGTCTTCGTCAGTCCAGATGAGGATGACGAGCTGGGCTGGCAGGATCAGGCGCTGTGCGCGCAGACAGATCCGGAGGCGTTCTTCCCGGAAAAGGGAGGATCGACCCGGGAGGCCAAGCGAGTGTGCCGGAGCTGCGAGGTCCGGGCCGAGTGCCTGGAGTACGCGCTCGAGCACGACGAGCGGTTCGGCATCTGGGGCGGCATGTCAGAACGCGAGCGGCGCCGCCTGAAGCGCCAGGCCGGGTAGCGAGGGTCTGGGGGGTCGTCCCCCGGGACTAGCGCGGCCGCTCGGACATCCCGCGTTCACCCCGCTGCGTGGTTCGGTGCTGTGTATCTTTAGTCCTGCGTGAGCGCTCGGGGGTTTGCCGTTCACGTAGTCCACGCGCTCTTGCCGGGCGGGTAGCCGTGCGAGGCGCCGCAGCCCAGGCCACCAGACAGGACCCTTGTCACAGAACGCAGCGCACCTCCGTCAGGTCGTCACCGCCGTGGTCGTCGCACACGACGGCGCGCGGCTGCTGCCGGGACTCATCCACGCGGTGCGCGAGCAGACACATCCGGTGCAGCGCGTCGTCGGGGTGGACACCGGCAGCCAGGACCGCAGCGGGGCGACGCTGACCGAGTTGCTCGGCCAGGATGCGGTCTTCGGCATGGAGCCGGATACGGGTTACGGCGCGGCCGTCGCCCGCGCCCTGCAGCACCCCACGGCCCGTAGGCCCGCGCCGGGATCCCCGGGATCGCGGGACGCCCCGGTCCCGGGCACAGAGTGGATCTGGCTGCTGCACGACGACTGCGAGCCAGCCACCGACGCCCTCGAGCAGCTGCTCAACGCGGCCAGCCGCAGCCGGTCGGTGGCGGTCCTCGGTCCGAAGCTGAAGGACCTGTCGGACCGGCGCGTGGTGCGCGAGGCGGGCATCACGACCGACCGGGCGGGACGCCGCCTCACCGGAGTCGAGCCGGGTGAGATCGACCAGGGCCAGCACGACGGCAGCCGGGCCGTGCTGGCGGTCAGCTCGGCGGGCATGCTGATCCGCCGCGACGTCTGGGACCAGCTCGGCGGCTTCGACGCCAACCTGCCCCTGTTCCGCGACGACATCGACTTCTGCTGGCGGGCGCACGCGGCCGGCTACGAGGTGCGGGTGATCACCGACGCGGTGGTGTACCACCGCGAGCTCTCGGCCAGGCAGGTCCGTAAGACGCCCGCGGCCGGTGGCCATCCGCGCCTGCTCGACCGGCGCAGCGCGTTGTACGTCTTCGCTGTCAACCTGCCGCTGCTACCCATGCTCGGGGTGGTGGGCGGCTGCCTGACCGGATCCTTGGTGCGCGCGGCGTACTTCCTTCTCACCAAGCAGCAGCGCAAGGCGGCGGCTCACCTCGGGGCGGTGGCCTGGCTGTTGCGGCACCCGCTGCTGCTGCGGCGCGAGCGCCGCCGGCGCGCCGCCGACCGCAAGCACGGCTACGCGGTCCTGCGCGGCCAGTTGCCGCGGGGCCGGACGCTGGGCCGGCTCGCCGAATCAGCCGCGGGCATGCTCTCCCGCGGATCCGGCTACGACAGCGGCGGCCTGCACCACGCGGTGGTGGACGAGCCAGCCGACGATTTGCCGCTACCCGCCACCCGTTCGGTCACCCGGCGCGTGCTGACCAGCCCCGGCGTTCTGCTCTTCGCGGGCCTGGCCGTGGTCGCGCTGGTCGCGGAGCGGTCGCTGACCGGCTCGGTGCTCTCGGGTTCGGCCACGCTCGGGGGCGGGGTACTGGTCCCGGCCTGGGGCGGCGCGGGCAGCCTGTGGCACGAGTACCTGGCGGGCTACCACGACACGGGCATCGGCTCAGCCGCGAGCGCCCCGCCCTACGTCGGCGTGATGGCCGTCCTGGCCACCCTGCTCGGGGGCAAGCCCTGGCTGGCCACGGACGTGCTGCTGCTCGGCGGCGTGCCCGCGGCCGGGGTGACGGCGTTCCTCGCCACCCGGCGCCTCACGCCCGTCCTGGCCGCCAGGATCTGGATCGCGGCCAGCTACGCGCTGCTCCCGGTGGCCACGGGCGCCGTGGCGGCCGGCCGGATCGGCACCGTGGCCGCCTTCGTGCTGCTCCCGCTGATCGGCATCATGGTCAGCCGGATGCTGGCCGGGCCCCCACCCACGTCTTCCGTGCACGAGGGGCTCCCGCCCCCCGTTCCCCCTGGCCCATCCCGCTTCACTGCGCGCCGCGCGGCCTGGGCGGCCGGCCTGCTGATCGCGATCGCGGCGGCCTTCGTGCCGCTGGCCTGGCCGGTCGCGGTGCTCGCCGCGCTCGGGGCGCTGGCGGCCTGGCGCTGGCTCGGCCCGCGAACGGTCGTCAACGCCGCGATCGCCGCCCTGGTGCCGGCCGTCATCCTCATCCCGTGGACCTTCCACCTGGTCGCGAGCCCGTCCGCGTTCTTCGGCGAGGCGGGCCTGGTCAGGCCCGGGCTGTCCGCTGCCGGCCTGCGACCGGAGTCGCTGCTGCTGCTCAGCCCGGGCGGCCCCGGGCTGCCGCCGGCCTGGGTCACCGCCGGGCTCGTGCTGCCCGCGTTCTGCGCCCTGCTCACCCGCCGGCGCACCGCCCTGGTCTACGCCGGATGGGGCATCGCGCTGTGCGGGCTGGTCATGGCGCTCGTGGTGAGCCGGGTCCGGATCGTGCCGCCGCAAGGCGGCACCGCCGTCAGCGCCTGGCCGGGTATCGCGATCGCGATCGCCGCGGCTGGCCTGCTGCTGGCGGCCACGCCGCTGATCGAGGTGGTTGCCCGCCCCCTGGGCGGGGATCTCGCCGCCGGCCGGCGGCTCGGCACCGACTGGCGCTTTCTCGCGACGGTGGCCGGTCTCGCCGTGGCGGTCTCCGCGCCCGCGCTGGCAGCCGGGTACTGGCTGGCTGACGGGCTCGGCGGGCCGGTGGCCGCGGCCGGCCCGCAGCTCCTGCCCGCCTTCGTGGCGGCTTCGTCGGCCGGCCAGGACCGGGCCAGGACGCTGGTGCTCCGGCAGGATGGCGGAGCGCTGTCCTACGCCGTCCTGCGCGATGCCGACCCGGTGCTCGGCGAGCCCGAACTGGCCGAGACCCCATCCTCCACGCACGCCCTGGACGGCGTCGTGGCCTCCCTGGCCGCCGCGGGCGGCGGCGATGCAGGAGATACCGGGCACGCGCTGAGCCAGTTCGACATCGGTTACGTGCTGCTGCCCGCCCCGATCGACCAGCCGCTGGCGCGCCAGCTTGACGCGGCCGCCGGCCTAGAGCCACTGACCCAGGCGTCCTCGTACTACCTGTGGCAGGTGTCCGGGACGGTAGCGCGCGTCAGTGTCCTGGGCGCGGGCGGCACCGCCGTCCCGGTCCCCTCGGGGCCGGTCGGCGTGAACACGTTCGTCTCCCCGGACACCTCGGGCACGCTGGTGCTGGCGGAGCCCGTGGGCGGCTGGTCCGCGACCCTCAACGGAAAGCCGCTGACCAAGCTCGCGGCGCCGGCAGACGGGTGGGCGCAGGGTTTCGTGCTCCCCGCGGGCGGCGGCAGGCTGGTCATCAGCCGCAACCAGACGGCCCGGGACGTCAGCCTCGGCGGCGAGGCGGCTGCCCTGGTCGTCGCGTTCGCGCTGGCTCTGCCGGGCACCCGGTCGTCGGTCGCCGCGGACTCCGCTGCCGTTCCCGCCACCGGCCGGCGGCGGGAACACGCCGAGGGCGCGCGGTCGACCCGCCGCAAGCGGCGGCCGCAGGTCGCGATGGCCGGCGTCACCCGAACCGAGGACCCCGGTTCCGCCCCGGACGCCAGCTACAGCCCGGACGCCAGCTACAGCCCGGACGCCAGCTACGCCCCTGACCGCTACTCCGGCGCTGATACGGGATACGGCGCTGATACGGGATACGGCGCTGACACGGGATACGGCGCTGACACCGGGTACGGCGCCGCGGAGGGCGCCGGACTCGGGGCCACGCAGGGTTTCGCCCCTGAGCCCTGGGCCGCGGTCGGAGCGGCGCGTACCTCGGCGTACGGCTCTGAGCCTGCGCTGGGCGGCGGGCCGCACATCGACGAGGGTCCGGCGCCCTGGGTCGGCCTGCCCCGGGCAGGCCGGGCCTCAGGAGGCGACGCCGGCGCCACAGCCCGTCACGCCCCGGCCCTCGCATCCGCCCCGGCCCCCGCATCCGCCCCGGCCCCCGCATCCGCCCCGGCCGCGGCATCCGCCCCGGCACCCGCGCCTGCGACCCCGCGGCGCGGTCGCGGCGGCCAGCACGCGGCCCGGCACGGGAAGCCGCCGCGACGTCGGCGGGGCGGCCCCGCCGACCGGCCCGAGGACTCGTCGTGAGGCTCGTCCATCTGGTGCCGGCCGGTGCGGTCCTGGCGGCGCTCGGCGTCATCGCCGGCGCCGCGCAGCTGACCCATCCCGCGGTGCCGCGCCCGGGCTCCGCCGCCGCCGCGACCAGGCAGGTCGCGGTGACCTCGGCCGCCCGCGCCTGCCCGCCCGCCCAGGGCAACGGCTCGGGCCCGGTCGCGCTGATCGCCGATGCCGCGACCGCCGCTGGCCCTGCGGGACCCGCGACCGCGGGTCAGCCGGGTCAAATGGGTCAAATGGGTCAAATGGGCCAAGTCGAGCTGACCGCGCTGCCGCCGGTCGGCGTGCCGCTGCGCGCGACTGGTCCCGTCCTCGCGCAGAGCCCGGGTGCGCTCTCCCTGCTGACGGTTCCCGCGGGGTCACGTACGCCCAAGAAGGGCGCCTCGGTGGCGGAGGGCTGGTCGGTGTCCGCGAGCGGCACCATGGCCCAGGCCATGGAGGCCGAAGTAGCGCAGAGCTCCGGCTTGGCCGGTGTCCGCTGCGGCGAGCCCGGTTCGGACATCTGGTTCGTGGGACCCGGCCAGCAGAACGGCGCGTCGCAGATCCAGCTCGACCTGATGAACATCGACTCGCTGGCCGCCAGCGTGGACGTCAGCACCATCACCGACGCCGGCCAGGCCCAGGCGGGCAACGACACCGGGATCACGGTCCCGCCGCACCAGACCGTGACCGAATCTCTCTCCTCGATGGGCAGCGGGTCCAGCGTGGTCGCCATCGAGGTGCACACCAGCATCGGCCGGGTGGCGGCAGACGTCTCCGAGGGCTCGTCCCAGGGCACCGCCAGCTGGCTGCCCAGCACGGCCGCGCCGTCCACTCAGCTGGTGATCCCGGGCGTACCGGCGTCCGGCAGCGCCGCGGGGCTCTTCCTTGCCGTCCCCGGGACCTCGAGCGCCAAGGTGAACGTGCTCGCGATCACCCCCCAGGGGAACCTTCGCCCGTTCGGCTCCCAATCCATCGACCTGCCCGGAGAATCGGCTTCCTACCAGGCGCTCACGCCGCTCGGCGGCACCGCCGCCGCGCTCGAGATCACCTCGAACGTGCCGGTCGTCGCCGGGGTGCTGGTGCCCGGCAGTGGCGCGGGCGCTCTCACCGCCGCCGCCGCGCCCATCAGCGAGCAGGCGGTCATCGCCGGAAACACGACCGGATCGGGCCTGGCCGCCTCGGTCGTCCTGTCCGCCCCGGCCGGGGCGGCGCGGGTCCGCCTGACCGAGATCGCCCAGGCCAGCACCGGCGGTACGGGCGGTACGGGCGGTACGGGCGGCACCGGAGGAACCGGAGGCACCGCCGCGACCGGCAGCCAGGTCGTGTCGGTCCGGGCCGGGCACACGCTCGTCGCGCCCGTCACGGCACCGCGGGGGGCCAAACGGGGATCCGCGTTCGCCGTCGTCATCACGCCGCTGGCCGGGTCTGGCCCGCTCTACGCCGCCCGGGTGGAGACGCAGGGCCAGGACACCATCGTCTCCATCCTGCCGGCCGCCAGCGCCCTGACCACGATCAGCCTCCCCCCGGTCCGCAACTCCTACGACGCGATCTCGCCCCCGGGGGGGTACGGGGGGGATGGATCCCCCCAGTGATCGGGGGTTCCGGGGGTCGTCCCCCGGGCTAGCACAGCACGGCAACTCAGCCGTAGCCGGGATCGATGATCTCCGGGTCTACCCCCAGGATCTCGGCGAACTCCTCGACGACGACATCGAAGACCAACTCGCTCAGCTCGTCCTCGTCTTCGGCCCGGGCGAGCAGCGGCCGCCGGAACAGCACGATGCGCGGTCCGGTGGCGGGGTTCCCCGGGTCGCTGGTGTCCGGCGAGCCGCGGACGATGCGGGCCAGCGGCACGCCGTCATCGTCGCCGGTGTCGGCGTCGGGGACCTCCTGAACCGCGAATTCCACGTCGGAAAGCTCAGTCTCCCAGCGCGGCTCGAGCCGTGCTACCGCCTCAAGCACCAAGTCGTCGAACTGCTGGGCGCGGCTCCGGTACAGCGGGACGCCGGGCGGCACCAGCCGGCCGCGCAGCCCGCGCCCGTGCCGGTCGCGCCGCCGCGGCCGGACGCCAGGCCCGGGCCCGGAACCCGGCCCCGGTCCGGAGCCGGAACCTGGCCTGGAGCCGCCTTCACTGGTCTGCACAGTCACTGAGCGTATCCGATCAGGACGCACCCCGGATAGCGGTCCCATCCTCGGGCCGGCCCGGGCAAGACGCGCAAAACACGACACGATCGCGGCACGAAGCGCGGGTGGTGGCGTTACCGCCCGCGGACAGATACCGTCACGGTTGTATCCGACGCCATCCCGGGCTACGGGACACGGTTTCCAGGGTGATGTGAGCGAGGTGAGCTGGTGCGGTCTCGTTGCTGCTCGCGCACCGCATGCAAGCATCCTCCCGTCTATACGCTGACCTATGTGTACCGTGACTCCACCGCGGTCCTCGGCCCGCTGGCGGCCTACGTCGAGCCGCACTGCTACGACCTGTGCGAAAAACACGCCGCGCGGCTGACCGCGCCGCGTGGCTGGGACGTGGTGCGGCTGCCGGTGGAACCGGTCCAGGACCGCGCCGACGACCTGGAGGCGCTCGCGAACGCGGTGATGGAGGCGCAGCCGATGGCGCGGGCCGAGAAGGAGCCTGTCGGCCAGGGGGTCGAGGTCGGCCGCCGGGGCCACCTGCGGGTGCTGCGCTCCGGGCCGCCGCAGGACCGATAGGCTCGGCAGTGCCGCCCGCACGACGCGCGGCGGCACCGGTCGAGTCACGGGAGGGCAGGTCCGGCATTGGGTGATCTTGCGAGCATCGTCAAGGCGTACGACATCAGAGGGGTCGTGCCTGACCAGCTTGACGAGGGCGTAGCGGAGGCGGTCGGCGCGGCGTTCGCCCGGCTGACCGGCGCCGACACGATCGTGACCATGCACGATATGCGCGCCTCCTCGGGCCCGCTGTCGGATGCCTTCGGCCGCGGCGTGGCGTCGCAGGGGGCCGACGTGGTGGCCGGCGGCCTGGGCTCGACCGACATGCTGTACTACGGCAGCGGCGATCTCGGCGTCCCCGGCGCGATGATCACGGCCAGCCACAATCCGTCGCGGTACAACGGCATCAAACTGTGCCGTGCCGGAGCGAAGCCGGTAGGGATCCAGACCGGCCTGAAAGAAATCAAGGATCTGGCCGAACGAGGCTCGGTTCCCGCATCGGTGCCCGGCACCGTCACCCGGCGGGACCTGCTCTCCGGGTACGCCGACCACCTGACGAAGCTCGTCGACATCTCCTCGATCAGGCCGCTGACGGTGGCGGTGGACGCAGGCAACGGGATGGCGGGCCACACCGTGCCGAAGGTCTTCGAAGGCCTGCCGGTCACCCTGATCCCGCTCTACTTCGACCTCGACGGCACGTTCCCGAACCACGAGGCCAACCCCATCGAACCGGAGAACATGCGCGACCTGCAGCGCGCGGTGGTCGAGCATCACGCCGACATCGGGCTTGCCTTCGACGGCGACGCCGACCGGTGCTTCCTGGTGGACGAGCGCGGCCGGATCGTCTCGCCCTCGGTGCTCACCGCGCTGATCGCGACCCGGGAGCTGGCCCGTGAGCCGGGCGCGACGATCATCTACAACCTGATCACGTCCCGCGCCGTGCCGGAGATTGTCTCGGCCGCCGGCGGCGTCCCGGTGCGCACCCGGGTCGGCCACTCGTTCATCAAGGCCGAGATGGCGCGGACCGGAGCGGTGTTCGGCGGCGAGCACTCGGGGCACTTCTACTTCAGGGACTTCTGGTACGCCGACTCGGGCATGCTCGCCGCGCTGCACACGCTGGCCGCGCTGGGCGAGCAGCCGCAGCCGCTGTCCCGGCTGCTCGCCGAGTACTCCAGGTACTTCGCCAGCGGCGAGATCAACTCCGAGGTGGCCGACCAGGCCACCTCGACCGAACAGGTCAGGCAGGCCTTCGCCGGCCGGCCCGGGGTCAGCACCGACGAACTCGATGGGCTCACCGTCAGCGCCGGCACCTGGTGGTTCAACCTGCGGCCGTCCAACACCGAGCCGCTGCTCCGGCTCAACGTCGAGGCGGACACCGAAGCCGCCATGGCCGCTCTGCGGGACGAAGTGCTCGGCGTGGTCAGGGGCACCACGGGCCATTCCGAGCTCTGCTAGCCCGGGGGGCGACCCCCGGAACCCCCGAGAAGAGAGATTCTCATGCGCATCGATGACTGGCTCCTTGACATCCTGGCCTGCCCGGAATGCCACGCGCCGCTGCGGGCCGACGAGGACGCCAGCGAGCTCGTGTGCACCAGCGCCACCTGCGGCCTGGCCTACCCGGTTCGTGACGACATCCCGGTGCTGCTCGTCGAGGAGGCCAGGCGCCCGGGAAACACATCGTGAGCGATGACCTGGACGGCTGGGGTGGCGCGGACTTCGTCCTCGCCGCGGATCGGCTCGATACGCCCGACGTCATCGAGGCGGCGGATCCCGCGGACATGCTGCGGCAGGTAGCCTCGGCGGCGGCCCAGGTGCGCACCGCGCTGCGGTCGTGCGCGGAGACCGACCTGTCGGCCTTCGCCCCGGACGCCAGGCCACGCGCGATCGTCGTGGCGGGCATGGGCGGCTCAGGCCTGGCGGGCGAGATGCTCAACGCCATGACCGGGCTCAGCAGCCCGGTCCAGGTGGTGGTCTCCCAGGCCGAGCGGCTGCCGGGCTGGGTCGGCGCGGCCGACGCGGTCATCGCGGTGTCCTGCTCGGGCACCACCCCGGAGACGCTGGCCATGGCGGCCGAGGCGGCCAGGCGCGGTTGCCGGCTGGCTGCCGTCGGCACCGAAGGCTCCCCGCTGCACCGCATCGCCGAGCAGGCCCGCGCCGCGTTCGTCCCGGTGGTTCCGGCCGGGCTGTCGCGGTCGATGTTGTGGGCGCTGGCCATCCCGCTGCTGGTGATCGCCGATCGGCTGGGCGTGACCCGGATCGGCCCGGACGTCTACGAGCTGGCGGCGAGCCGCCTGGAGGAGGTGTCCCGCCAGTGCCGCCCCGCCAGCGAGTCGTTCGTCAATCCGGGTAAGTCACTGGCTCTCGACCTGGTCGGCACGTTGCCGGTGGTCTGGGGAACCTCCGTGCTGAGCGGCGTCGCGGCGCGACGGTTCGCCAGCCAGCTCAACGAGAACGCCAAGTACCCGGCGATCGCCGGGGCGCTGCCCGAGGCGGCGCACAACCAGGTCGCGGCGTTCGACGGGCCGTTCGCTCCGCGCTCGTCCCGGCTGTCCGCGCCCAGCCGCCAGGAGCAGGGCCGCCAGGAGCAGGGCCGCCAGGAGCAGGGCCGTCAAGAGCAGGGCCGTCAAGAGCCGGGCTCGTCGCTGACCAGCCCGGATGACCTGGCCGATATCGGTGGCCTGGCCGACTGGGATCTGGATTACGAAGAGACCGAGCAGGCCAGCGGCTTCACCGCGCTGCGGCTCGTGCTGATCGCCGATCCCGGTGAGAACCAGCGGGTCGGGGCGCAGCGGGCGGCGGTCACCGAGCTCGCCGGGCAGCGCGGGGTGGGGATGTCCGAGCTCGCCATGGACGGTGAGCATCCGCTGGTGCGGCTGGCCGGCGTCATCCAGCTGACCGATTACGCCAGCGTCTACCTGTCCATCGCGTCCGGGATCGACCCAGGCCAGACTGTGGCCATCACCGATCTTCAGGCGCGAATCGAGTAACGCGAGTGCGGGTTCCCTGGCGTGAAATGAGGGCGGTGGTGGCCGCCTTCGCCGCCAACCTGGGCATCGCCGTGATCAAGTTCGTGGCCTTCCTGCTCACCGGGTCCGCGTCGATGCTGGCCGAGTCCGTGCACTCGGTCGCGGACACGGGCAACCAAGTGCTGCTGTTCGTCGGGCGAGGCCGGTCCATCCGGCCGCCGTCGGATGAGCACCCGTTCGGCTTCGGGCGCGAGCGGTACTTCTACGGGTTCGTCGTGTCGGTCATGCTATTCACCGTCGGCGCGGCCTTCTCGGTGTACGAGGGCGTACACAAGATCCGCTACCCGGAGGCGGTGCGCTCGCCCGCGATTGCCTTCGGCGTGCTCGCCCTGTCCGCGGTGCTCGAGGCGTTCTCGCTGCGCACTGGGATCAGGGAGGCGAACCAGGTCCGCGGCGACCGCAACTGGGGCACCTTCATCCGGCGGAGCAAGGCGCCGGAGCTTCCCGTAGTCCTACTGGAGGACGTGGCCGCCCTGATCGGGCTGGGGTTCGCGTTCGCCGGGGTGGCGCTGTCGGTGGTCACCGGCAACGGCCGGTGGGACGGCGCGGGCTCGCTGGCCATCGGCCTGCTGCTCGCGACGGCCGCGGCCATCCTGGCGG
>JBKQQQ010001102.1:0-3771 GCA_052144275.1 Streptosporangiaceae bacterium | reverse complement strand
CCTGTCCGGCTGATGCCTGCCAGCGCCGCTCCCCAAGCACAGCAGCGGATGGCAGGGCAGGTGGCCTATCTCTCGAATCCCGATCACATTTCGTGAGGAATATTCCAAGCTGCCACATTCTCCCTGCCAATTATTTCCCCGATCCGCAGGCGGGCTTTTGGCCGGCTAGGCGGTGCATATCAGCCCGTTATGCGCGGCAGTGGCGCTCGTCGGGGGCGGACCTGAACAGTGCGCAGATCAACCTACCCGGCGCGTCACGGGCGCTTTCGAGCGGACTCGGGCTGCCGTGCAGGTATGGCGGGTCTGGGCGGCGATCGTGCCCAGCGATCCTCGTGGTACGCGAACTGGCAAGTCGAGGCGGGGGTAACGTATCGCCGACGAAGATCGGATCTATGCCCCGCCGGAATATTGCCGTCAGCCGCGATGTTCTTGACCGGCTCGGCGGGCGGCTTGTCCGCCTGCTGAACTGGCGAAGCGCCGAAGCCGGTGCCGGCGGCTGCGTTGATCTCATCGCCGCGGGTGTGGTGGCTGCTGGATGAGATGGCTCCGCGAGCCGTCGCCCGCTGCCGTCGCGGACGCGTTGCGGGTGGCCGCGCCTGACCTGGCCGGGCTGCCGGTCACGATACCCAGCCTGGCCGGCCGGGACGACCCGGTGTGGCAGATGTCGACTGCCGCTCTTGGCGAGGACTACATCGTGAAGTTCGCGTGGTCACGGGCCGCGGCACGGTTCGTGCTGCACCAGATCCGGGTCCTGGAGATGCTCGCGGTCGAGCCGGCGGTCCCCTGCCTGCCCGAGGTTGTTGCAGCCGGGACCAGCCCGCTGATCCTGGTCACCAGGCGGGTGCGCGGGACAAGCTTGTTCAAGGTCGTGGACGGGATCGGCCGTGATCATGCGGCCAGGCAGCTCGCGCGGTTCCTGGCGGCACTGCACAGCGACCAGGTGCGGCGGCGCGCCGAGACGGTCATCGGCCCGGTCCCCGCGTGGTATCCGCTGGCCACCACCGCGGCGCTGCGGGAACGCTTTGGCGCGCTGGTGACACGGGAGGAGCAGCGCTGCGTGGGACGCTGGTGCGACTGGGCGGATGAGATCCTGGCGCGGCCCTATCCTTTCCCGCAGGTGCTCGTGCATGGCGACCTGCATGGCGACAACCAGGTCTGGTCCGCCGCGGAACTGCGGGTGGTGCTCGACTTCGAGAACGCCGGGCTCGGCGAGCCGGAGTACGAGCTGCGCGGCTTCCCCGGCCCGGGCATGGGTCCCGGCGTCGAGCTGCTGACCGCCACGATGCGTCACTACGAGCGGCTGACTGGCCGTGCACTGTCCGTGGAGCGGATCATGGCCTGGCACGTCCGCCACGCCCTCGGCGACGTGCTGTGGCGCAGCGAAGCCGGCATCCCGCTAGCAGATCACCGGTCGCCAAGTGCCTGGGTGGACGACATCGCCGCGCGTCTTCGCGAGCTCAACATCAACATCAGGTGATCGGCCAATCATACGTTCCGCCGGGCCACATAAGAGGACGTCAGATCGACCAGCTATGCATGCCAGACACCGCAGACCGCACAGGCTGCTATGCCCGCCAGATCGGCGGATCCGGTGCCCCAGCACCGTGGCGCCCAGTGACGTTCCGTTATGTCGCGAGTGGTTCAGGTAGCGTCTCCACTAGCGCTTCGAGCGCGGCGGTCCAGCTTTCCCAGTAGGGACGGCCGGGCTGGGTCGCGATGGCCTTGATGAGCTGGCGCCGGAACGGTTCCCGGTCGCCGCCGAACGCGTGCTCGACGACCGCGGCGGCGAGCGCGAACACCGTGCTCTGCCAGGGTGCGTCGAAGGCCAGCTCGCCGTTCCGGCGGGGCAGGTCCATCCCCGGCAGGCTCAGCTGCGCGCTCACAGCCGGGCCACGCCGATCATCGAGTCCCGGGTGACCAGCCCGGCCAGCTCCGCCTCGGTCATGTCCTTGGTCCCCGGCGGGCGTTCGGGCAGGACGAGGTAGCGGACCTCGGCGGAGGAGTCCCATACCCGGATCTCCACATCGCCGGGCAGAGCGCAGCCCATCTCGGCCAGCAGCGCCCGGGGCTCCCGGACCATCCGGGCCCGGTACGGGGGGTCCTTGTACCACGCCGGCGGCAGCCCCAGCACCGGCCACGGATAGCACGAGCACAGCGTGCACACGATGACGTTGTGCACGACAGGGGTATTCTCCACGACCACCATGTGATCGCCCTCCGCACCGCCGAAGCCAAGCTCGGCGATGGCTGCGGTGCCATCGGCCAGCAGCCGCTCCTTGTACCCGGGGTCGGTCCAGGCGCGGGCCACGACCTTCGCCCCGTTCATCGGGCCGGTCTCCGACTCGTAGCGGCGGGTGATCTCGTCGATGAACCCCTCGGGCACCAGCCCCCGCTCGGTCAGCAGCGCCTCCAGCGCCGCGACCCGCTGCTCGACCGGCGACACCGGAGCGAGATGATGGCCCTCCTCGCTCATGCCCCCTCCAGGTAGCTGTCCCACAGGTCGACGTGCACCCACACGCCGCGCTGGCCGTCCTCCCACAGGCCGGCGGCATCAAACCGGACCGAATAGGTCGGCTCGTAGCGGCGGGCGGCGCCGTGAGCCTCGACATCAGGCACCGAATGGGTGCCATCCACCCGCACCACCACCCCGGGCTTGCCCCGGACATATCGCGGGCAGCGGGTGTGGCCGGGCGGATGCCAGTCCCGCACCCGGACGCGGTCACCGGCCCCGAAACGCGGCTTGTTCACGTCCGGGCCGGCGTCCACGACCGGCCGTGCGAGCACCGGGCCGCTCAGCGGGAACCACCCGCCAGCACGCGCCTCAAGCTCTGCGCGGGTCACCAGCCCGTGCTCGACAGCCAGCGTGGCCGCCGCGGTCAGCCAGTGCTCGTAATACCCCGACGTCAAGTAGTGCCCCGGCTCCATCCGCTCGATCGAGTGCCGGAACTCACCCCCGCTAACCTCAGCCGCGCCGGCCACGATCACCATCAGAGCCCGGGCCACCGCCTGCCACCGGCCGGGAAAGACAGGCTCCGCCGGCGAATGAACCACCGGCCCCACCCCCTGCATGCCCCCTAGGTCATGGATGCCGTCCACCAGCCAGACTCTACCCGTCCGAACTGGCCGCAGCCCCAGCGAGAGCAAGGCATCGCAGCCGCCCTCACCAGCACCGTCAGGCAGCGTTCAACACCGAACCGCCTGGAAGGATGCTGATCTTCGCCAGCACCCGGACTTTTGATGTCTTGGTTGCTTGCAGGCCTCGACATCCCGCTCCGGTCGGCCGACCGCAACACCGGCAGGCCGGCACCTGGCGGCTCAAAACCAGCGGCCGTAACCAGGCTGCCGCCATTGCCCATCCGCCAGTGCACCGTCCGGATACCCGCCCCACGCCAGGCAATGACGTAGCGCGACGAACTAACTGCCCGCCAAGGGGCCGGCCCCGACGCATATCGCCGATTTAGCACGCATGGCGAACGTGGTGGATGAGCCGCGCGTCGCGCGCAGAACACTCAGTTCTGTGCTCTTGCGATAGCCGGGATGGCCCGTGGACGGACGTGGCTGCCGGTGACCTCTGACCTGGCAGCCCGGCTCGGCGCCGGCCCGGCTGATGGCCTATTGACGACGGGAGCTGGGACTCGATCCCGGTCACCTGGCCAAGAGCGGGGATCCCCGTCGCGGTTACGACGCCGCTCCGCGCCGACGGGTTAGATTCCGGGCCGCTGTTTCGGCATCAGTGCTTCGGCTGCGCCGAGTCGGGGCGGGTTCCTACCG
>JBKQQQ010001101.1:0-2711 GCA_052144275.1 Streptosporangiaceae bacterium | reverse complement strand
GCCATCCGCTCCGGGAAGATCGCCGCGAACGCGATCGATGCCTGGCTGCGCGGGGAGCCCATGGACGTCGCCACCGGCACGCCGGTACGCCGCGCCGACGTCATTCCGCTGACCGTCGTGGCGGACGATCGCACCTACCTGCCCCGTGCCGTGATGCCCGAGCGGACCGCCGAAGAGGTTGTCGGCCTCGGCAATTACGTCCAGATCGAGGAGGGCCTGACCGACGCGATGGCACGCGACGAGGCGCGCCGCTGCCTGCGCTGCGACGTCTGCATCGGCTGCGGCCTGTGCATGGCCGCCTGCAGCGAGATGGGCGTCGACGCGCTGCGCATGTCCGACACCAACGCCGGCCGGCTGGCCTACTTCGACTTCACCCGCCCAGCCGAGCTGTGCATCGGCTGCGGCGCCTGCAGCCAGGTATGCCCGACCGGCGCCATCCGGATCGAGGATGAGGCCGGCCTATCGGCCGGCGGCGCCGCGCCGGACCTCGTGCGCCGCACGATCATCACGGGAACCGTTGTATGCGAGCAGCCGCTGCTGACCTGCAGCGAATGTGGCGCGCCGACGCAGACGCCCGCGCACCGGGAATTCATCCGCGATCGCCTGCCGGATTACATGGCGGCCCTTCTGGACCGCGAGCTCTGCCCGTCATGCGCGCGGCTGCGGGCCGATCGTCCCGCCGGGCGAGGGACAGCGCCGGCTCTCCCGCGACGGCGAGCTCAACTCCCGGTGATCCAGATCACGTCTCCGGGCCAGCGAAATAGATTACCTGGGGAGCAGCCATGAAAGCAGTGACGGTTCAGCCGGGGGCCGCGGGGTCGGTTCGCTTCGAGGAGGTCCCCGACCCGGACCAGAGCACCGGCTCGGTCCTGGTCCAGGCGGTGGCCGTCGGCATCTGCGGAACCGACGTCGAGATCACCTCGGGCGCCTACGGCTGGGCGCCCCCCGGGCGGGACCGGCTCATCCTCGGCCACGAGTCGCTCGGCCGGGTCCTGGATCCCGGGCCGGACAGCGGCGTGCAGGCCGGTGACCTCATCGTCGGGATCGTCCGGCGCCCCGACCCGGTGCCCTGCCCTAACTGTGCCGTCGGCGAGTGGGACATGTGCCGCAACGGCCAGTACACCGAGCGGGGCATCAAGCAGATCGACGGGTTCATGTCCGAACACTGGCGGATCGAGCCCGGGTACTTCACCAAGCTCGACCCCTCCCTCGGCATCCTCGGCGTGCTGCTCGAGCCGACCACCGTGGTGGCCAAGGCCTGGGAACTGGTCGCGGCCATGCGAGCGCGGGCCTTCTGGGAACCCCGGCACGTGCTGGTCACCGGCGCCGGCCCGATCGGCATGCTCGCCGCCCTGATCGGCGTCCAGCACGGGCTCGACGTCCACGTCCTCGACCAGGTCACCGAGGGCGCCAAGCCTCAGCTCGTCTCCGACCTCGGCGCCACCTACCATGCCGGGGCCATCGACGCCCTGGGCCTCGAACCCGATGTTGTGATCGAGTGCACCGGGGTCGGCTCGGTGATCATCGACTCGATCCGCCACGTCGGCGCCGGCGGGGTGGTCTGCCTCACCGGAGTGGGCAGCGGAGGGGCGCCGAGCGGGCTATCCACGGCCGACGTCGCCAAAGTGGTCGTCCTGCAGAACAACGTGGTCCTCGGCTCAGTCAACGCCAACCGGCGGCACTTCTACCGGGCCGCCGAGGAACTGGCCCGGGCCGACCGGGCCTGGCTGGCCCGGCTGATCTCCCGCCGGGTCCCGCCCCAGAACATCGCCGACGCCCTGCGACGCGGGCCAGACGACATCAAGGTCGTCATCGACTTCGGAGGCTGAGATGGCAAAGGTGTCAGAGCGAGACGGCCAGGCAGTCGCCTGCAATACCGAGCAGACCCAGCTCGGTGAGGGCATCCGGTGGGACGGCCGCCGCAGCGAGCTGCTGGCAGTCGACATCCTGGCCGGACGAGTCGCCCGGGGCCTGCTCCGCAACGACGACTTGATCGAGCGCACCGGGGTCTACCAGCTGCCCGGAACGGTCGGGATGATCGCTCCCATCCAGGGGGACGACGGCTGGGTACTCGGGGCCGGGCGTGGCTTCGTCCACCTCGCGCTCGACGGCACCCAGCGCACCATCGCCCAGGTGGCACCGGCCGGGACCCGCATGAACGACGGCGCCTGCGATCCCCAGGGCAGGTTCTGGGGCGGGACCCTGGCCGACGACCACCACACCGGCGGGGGCGCGCTCTACCGGTTGGACCGGGCAGGGCGGACCGAGGTGGTGCTCCAGGGCCTGACGATCTCCAACGGAATTGGCTGGAGCCCCGACGGCCGGACAATGTACCTCGTGGACAGCGGCCCACGGGTGGTCCACGCGTTCACGTTCGACGGTGATCGCGGCACTATCTCCGCCGGGCGAGTCCTGGTCACCGTGCCCGAAGACATCGGAGCACCAGACGGGATGACGGTGGACGCTGCCGGTGACCTCTGGGTGGCGATCTACGGCGGCGGGCGGGTCAACCGCTACGCACCCGACGGCTCGCTGCGCGACGTGTACCCCATCCCGGCCCGGCAGTGCACCTGCTGTGCCTTCGGCGGCCCCGGCCTGCACCGGCTCTTCGTCACGACAGCGACAGAGGGCTGGACCGACGAGCAGCGCCGCTCCGATCTGGCCGCCGGCCTGGTCTACCGGGTGGACACAGATGCCACCGGCCGGCCGGC
>JBKQQQ010001100.1:0-15242 GCA_052144275.1 Streptosporangiaceae bacterium | reverse complement strand
CCTGGGCGACACACCGGGCCTCGCGGTGGCCCGGATGTGGCTGCTCGCGGCCGCCTGTGACGTCTACCTGACGGCGCTGGCGGCCTCTGGGTCCAACCCGGTCACCCCGCTGTCCGGCGAGGAGATCGCCTCATGGCGCGCTGTCGGCGGCGAACTGCTCCCCCGGCTCTGGCAGCACCTGCGGCGCCGGGCCGGCGTGGACCCGGGCGAAGTACAGGGCTAGGGCCAGCCCGATGACCATCGGCGTCCACCACATCCACGGGTTGTGCCACTGGACCTGCGAAAAGAACGTGAGCACCACGGTGACGCACCCGGTCGGGAGGAGGCGCGACCAGTCCCTCGCCGCCGCGGCGAGCGCCACCGCCAGCGGCGGCCACAGGTAATAGGCCACCATCACCGGCTCGAACACCGAACGGAGCGCCAGCGTCACCGCGATCCACCACAGCAGCTCCCCCAGCGCCTGGTGACCCCACCGGCCGGCCGGCCGCGCCGCCCGCCAGCGGCGCGCCACGACCAGCGCGCAGCCGCACGCCACCGCGATGGCCAGGATCCTGGCCGGTCCGGCCGCCACCTGGCCGCCGGCCAGGTGCGGATAGAGGGAAATCCACGGGGTGGGGTGGTCGATGGCCGGGGAGTTGGGCTGGCTGGTGACCGCGTGGATGGTCGCCGTCCAGTTGGCCGCGGCCGCGGCGGCCAGCAGCAGCGCGGCCGGGGTGGCCGCCCGGGCGACGTAGCCGGCCAGCTTTCTCGGCTCGACGACGGCGGCCAGGATCGGGAACGCGAGCAGGACGAGCGGCTGCACCGCCACCGCCGCCCCGGCCAGCCACGCGGACCGGCTGGTCCTCGAGTCGGCCAGGGCCAGGACGGCGTACATCAGCAGCCCGGTCGCCACGGCATCTTCTGGGTGACCCCACCGTATGGTGACGCTCCACAGGGCCGTGGCGCCGAAGGCGGCGAGCCAGAAACGTTTGGGCCGGGTCGCGCCCAGACGTTCAGCGATCGCGTCGGCGGCGAACAACGCCACAGTCGAGATGGCCACCTGATAGGGCCCCGCGAACAGCCAGACGGCGGGATAGGCGCCGTGAGCCGACGGAAGCCCCAGCCGGAGCCCGGTCACGTCGATGACGACGATGGCCGGGACCAAGATGACGGCCGTGCCCGGGAGCGAGACCAACTGGGTGGGCAAGGTGTACAGGCCGGCCAGGTTCAGGTGCGCGAGCCGCTGGGCCGCGATCAGCGTCCCCCACAGGTCATCGGGCAGCGCCCAGGCAGTTTTGCCGTAGTAGCGCGGGCCCCAGATCGTGCCCGCCATCCCGACGGCAGTCATCACGACGGCGGCGAGCAGCGGGAACAGCCTCCTGACCGGCCACGGCGGTCTTTCGACGGCGGCCACACCGGTCAGGGCTCCGCTCACGCGTCACGCAACCGCAGGACCAGGCCGCCGGCCAGCATCGCGGCCGCCGCCCAGACGGCGAGCACGCCGAGGCCGCCCCAGGGGCTGATGGGCAGGCCGCGCAGGCCGATGGTGTCCTGGATGGTGAGCCCGGCACTCATCGGCGCGTACCGCTCGAGGCGGTGGTACCAGACCGGGTCGCCGGCCACGACGGAAACGATGATCGGCGAGAGGTAGAGCAGCCCGAGAACGATGCCGATGGCGACGGCAGAATCCCGCACGACGGTGGCGATGCCGAGGCTGAGCAGGGCGATCAGCGCGAGGTACAGGACCGAGCCGGCGGCGGCGCGCAGCGTCGGCCCGTCGGCCAGGGACTCCAGCGGGAAGCCGCGCGCGGGGGTGAAGCCGTGGCCGGGCAGGATGATCCGCCCGGCCAGCAAGGATCCGCCGACGGCGATGGTCCCGGCGGCCAGCACCAGGCCGGCCACGAGGACGGCCTTGGCGGCCAGCACGGCGGACCGGCGTGGCATCGCCGTCAGCGTGATGCGGATCATGCCGGTGCTGTATTCGGCGCTGATGACCAGCACGGCCAGGATGGCGACGATCGCCTGGCCGAACTCGATCCCGGTGAGGCTGAGCTTGGTGGTGTCCACCGGGCAGGCGGTGCCGGACGGGCATCGGACGGCTGACGTCGCCGCTGCGCTCACGGCCACGGTCAGCACGATGATGCCGGCCAGCAGCCAGGCCGGGCCGGACACGGTGCGCAGCTTGGTCCATTCTGCGTGCATTATGTCCCGTATGCCTGCCATGTCCGGGCGCCGGGCCAAGGACAGGTCCGGCGGTCCGGCGGGCAGGGCCTGGCTCATGCATCTCTCCGGCGGAGCAGGACAACGGCCAGGCCCAAGGCGAGCGCGGCGTAAGCGCACAATACGGCGAAGCCGACCCATGGTGCCAGCGGGAAGAAGCCGGCATTGGGCGAGTAGATGGCGGTGAGCTGCGAGTACTGCGGCACGGCCTGCTGGACGGCGAAGGCGGCGGCCGGGGTGATCCGCAGCAGCCAGTCCGAGGCGCCGATCGGCAGGACGGAGGCGACGCCCAGGATGTACGGCAGCACGATCGCCACGATGACGAGGGTGACCGCCGCGGCGCTGCGGCGCAGCACGGTCCCGAGGGCGAGGGCGAGGACGGCGGCCACGGCGATCAGCGCCGCGGTGCCTACGACCATGCGCAGCTCGGTCGGCCACGGCACCGGGTACACGTACGAGCCCCGGGCGTGCGCTAGCTGGGCACCGAAGATCACCGCGGCAGCGGCGGCGGCCAGCCCGGCCACGAAGCTGACCGCGCCGATCACGATGGCCTTCGCGGCCAGCACCCGGCCCCGGCGCGGGCTCGCGGTCAGCGTGACGCGGATCAGGCCCCGCCGGTACTCGGCGGTGATGAACATCGTCGCGACCACGATCACCGCGATCAGCCCGGCGAACGTGCCGATGAGGTGCTGCGTGACAGTGGTGCCGGCATCCCCAGCCTGCCCGGGCACGACCGGCGCGATGTCGCCGGAACCGGTTACCGTGAACCGGCCGCTGGCCTGGTGATACCCACCGGTCCCACCGTCGGCGGCGCCGATGGCCTCGCCGGTCCACGTGCCGCCCGGCCAGCTGCCTGACCGGCTGACGTGATCGAAGACGGCGGTGTCCTGGCTGGGGGCGATCATCCCGTTTTCTCCGCCGCCAAAGTTCTCCGAGATCGCCTGGTACGCCGGGGACGCAGCGAACAACCCGGCCTGGACGGTCGACGGCAGCCCGGCCAGGTGAACGGTGCCCACCTGGCTCCAGTGCGTGCCGTCGGCCGAGTCGTAGCCGGTGATCGTGTCGCCGGAGCGGGTCAGCCGCAGCCAGCGCGGGGACGCCGGGGAGACGGCGCCCGGCTGGCCCGCCGTGTCGTTGGTGTAGTTGTCCTGCATGCGCACCCCGTGGTCTGCGGTGACCATCATCGCCGCGTACGCCGATCCCGGCTGGGTGCTCTCCTTGATGATTATCCCGGCCTTGGCCCACGGCACGAGGCCGGGACGCGTGTCGATCGGCGCGTCAGGGTTGGACGGAACGTTGCCGTTCGCGGATGGTAGCAGGCCGGTCAGCGAGGTGATCCGGACGGTGATGCTGCCGTTCCCGGCCAGCGGCTGGCGCACGAAGTAGAAGGTGTCGCTCACCGCCTCACCGCCCGGCCCCACCGGCGGTATGGTCATGCACCCCTGGCCGGTCCGGGCCGGGCCGCCGCCCGTGCCCTGGCACGAGCTGCTGCTGGCCCCGGCGGCGAACAGCCCGAGCCCCGCCGTCACCAGGACCGCGACGAGCGTGCCGATGACCCAGCCGCGCACGGTCCTGAACTTGGTCCATTCCGCGTGCAGGAGCTGCGCGAAGCCGTCTCGCCCGGCCTGGCGGTCCGGCCGGTACGGCGTAACCGTGCCGGCGGTCATCGCGCCGCCTCCTCAGTGCTGGTCTCGGAAGGGCTGGCCCCGGAAGGCGCACTGGCGCGGAACTCGACCGCGTCCCGGGTGAGCTCCATGTAGGCCTCCTCAAGTGTCGCGCGATGCGCCGACACCTCGGAGAACGGCACCCCGCTCTCGCCGAGCAGCGCCACGATCTTCTCGGCCGCCAGCCCGGAGATGATGAGCGTGTCCCGGTCGGTGGCGGCGACGATGGCCCCCGCGTGCGCCAGCACCGTCATCGCCTCCGACCGTGCGGTGGTCCGCACCGTGACCCGGCCGTCGGATGCGGTCGCGATCAGCTCCGCCACGCTAGTGTCCGCGATGACCTGCCCGCGGCCGACCACCACCAGGTGGTCTGCGGTGTCCTGCAGCTCGCTCATCAGGTGGCTGGACACCAGCACCGCGCGGCCCTGCGCGGCCAGCGACCGCAGGAACCCGCGCATCCACACGATGCCCTCGGGATCCATGCCATTGAACGGCTCGTCCATCATCAGCACCGGCGGGTCGCCCAGCAGCGCGGCGGCGATCCCCAGCCGCTGCCGCATGCCCAGGGAGAACCCGCCCGCCTTCCGCCGCACCGCCGACGAAAGGCCAGCTTGCTCGACCACCTCGTCGACCCGCTTCGCGCCGAGGCCCTGGGAGTGGGCCAGCCACAGCAGGTGGTTACGAGCGCTGCGGCTGGGCTGCAGCGCGGCGGCGTCCAGGAGTGCCCCGACCTGGCTCAGCGGATGCCGCAGGCTCCGGTACGGCCGGCCGCCCACCAGCGCGGTGCCCTCGTCGGCCGCATCCAGGCCAAGGATCACCCGCATCGTGGTGGACTTTCCGGCGCCGTTCGGGCCGACAAAACCGGTCACCTGCCCCGGCATGACCGTAAAGGACATCCCGTCCAGGGCCAGGGTCGGCCCGAACCGCTTGCGCAGGCCGCTGACTTCGATAGTTGCTTCCATACCAGGTAAGGCTAGAGATCAGCCTCTGGGACGGTCGTCACGCCGGGGAGCGGTCTTCGCCGTCGCTGGCACGAGGGACATCGGCGACGCATCCCTCCCAGGAGGGACGGCGGTATCCCCGGCCGGGGTGACGCTATGGCCAGGCTGAGCGGCGACAATGATTGACATGGGCGCGGCAGGTGACTGGGGCGGCGAATGGCCGGAAAGGGGCCGACGGTTCGCCGCGTCTCCCCACGCGCCCGCCGTCGCCGGAGCCCTGCTCGGGCTGGCGGCGATGAGCGAGGCGATCGCGCGGAGCGCCGGCACCAAGATGAGCGTGGTCGGCCTGGTCGGCGTGTGCGCGCTCGCCGCGAGCACCACGGTGCCACTAGCCTTTCTCGGGCCGGTCGCGGCCGCCGTGGCTATCTGTGCCGCGAACGTGCTTTCGCTCGCGGCCTTCCAGACGCTGACGGTCGCGGGCCTGGCCGCGCAGCTGATCGTCTTGTACCGGCTGGGCCGCAGCGGCATAGCACGGAGCGGTAGCCGGCGAACCGAGGCCTCGTGGGATGCGGCCCAGTTCCTGGCGCCGGCCCTGGCCGTGCCGGTCCTAGTGCTAGCGCTGGCCGGCACTGGGCGCGCGGGTTCCGAGGAAGGCATCCTGGTCGTGCTGCTGGCCGCGCTGGCCCCTGCGGCCGCCCTGGCCGGGATCGCGCAGCGGGCGCGCAGCGAGGCGCTGGTGCACAGCCAGGCCCGGCAGGGCATCACCGACACCCTGGTCGAGCACACGGCCCGCGGGGAGCGGGCGCGCATCGCCCGCGAGCTGCACGACGTGGTCGCGCACCATATCTCCATGATCGCGGTGCAGGCGGAGACGGCCCGGCTGGCTACCCCGGGGATGCCCGCCGCGGGCGCGCAGCGGCTGCTGGAGATCGGCGATACCGCACGGACCGGCCTGACCGAAATGCGGCGGCTACTCGGCGTGCTCCGCGAGGACGCGCAGGCCGCCGACCCAGGCCTGCAGGATGCCGACCGGCATCCCCAGCCAGGTCTGCAGCAGCTCAACGAGCTGCTCGACGAGGCCAGAAATGCGTCAGGCGCAGGCACCAGGCTCATCGTTTCCGGGCCCCCGGCCATCCTCGATCCCGGTGTCGAGCTGGCCGCCTACCGCATCATCCAGGAAGCGCTCACCAACGCCCGGCGGCACGCGCCGGGCGCCGCGGTCGACGTGGAGCTGCACTTCGCGTATGACGCCCTGTGGCTGCGCATCCGCGACAACGGCCCAGGCCCGCCCGCGGCGCAGCCTGTGACCGCCGGGGGGCACGGGCTCCTCGGCATGCGCGAGCGTGCCGCGGCGGCCGGGGGTGAGTTGCGCATCGGCGCCGCTCCCGGCAGCGGCTTCCTGATCGAGGCCACGCTGCCCGCCAAGGCGGAGATGACGCGTTGACCAATGCTCCCCCGGCGGTCCGGATCATCGTCGCCGACGACCACCACGTGGTGCGCACCGGCTTCGCCGCGCTGCTCGACACCCAGCCGGACTTCACCGTCGTCGGCACCGCCTGCGACGGGACCGAGGCGGTACGGATCTGCCGTGAGCTGTCCCCTGACGTCGTCCTGATGGACGTCCGCATGCCCGTCATGGACGGCATCGAAGCCACCAGGCAGCTCACCGGACCCGGACCGGGCGGCCCGCGCATCCTGATCCTGACCACCTTCGACCTAGATGCCTACGTCTACGATGCGCTGTGCGCCGGCGCCAGCGGCTTCCTGCTCAAAGACGTCACCGCCGAGCGGCTGTTCGAGGGCGTACGGGTCGTCGCGGCGGGCGAGGCGCTGCTTGCGCCCGCCGTCACCCGGCGCCTGATCAGCGAGTTCACCCGGCTGCGCCCGAAGCCCGACGCCCTGCCTTCGGGCGCCCTCGCCACTCTCACCCCACGCGAGACTCAGGTCCTGCGGCTCGTCGCAGAGGGCCTGTCCAACCCGGAGATCGCCGCCCGCCTCGTCGTCACCGAGGAGACCGTGAAGACGCACGTCAGCCGCGTGCTGAACAAGCTCGGGTTGCGGGACCGGACGCAGGCCGTGGTCACCGCCTACGAGACGGGCCTGGTCGTGCCACGGTCGAAAGAGCCGGATTAGGCCGAACGGGGCCGGTGCGTGCCGCGCGGAACGCGCCAGCCAGGGACCCGGCGCTACCGGGCCGGCCCGCTGCCCTGCTACGCTGCGAGAATGGAGGTACGCACAGCATGATCGACTACATCGGTTCGGCCGTGCTGTTCGTCTTCATCGTGACGGTGCTTGTCCTGCTGCGCAGGCGCGAGCGCCGCGAACGCTAGCTCATGACGAGGGCAGACGCTGGCCGGGTCATCGAGGCGAACGGCGTTTCCCTGTACGTCGAGGAACACGGCGACGGCGTCCCGGTCATACTCCTGCACGGCTGGCCGGATTCGGGGCGGCTGTGGCGGCACCAGGTTCCGGTCCTGGCGGCCAGCGGTTACCGGGTCATCACGCCGGACATGCGCGGCTTCGGGCGCTCGGAGCACCCGGCTGAGGTCCGTTCCTATGGGCTGCGAAACGTAGTCGGCGATGTCACCGCGCTCCTTGACGGACTCGATGTGCCGGCGGCGCACGTCGTGGGGCACGACTGGGGCGCGGCGGTGGCCTGGCTGACCGCTATCCTGCGCCCGGACCGCGTCCGCACGCTGACCGCGATCTCGGTGCCGCACCCGCTCGCGCCGCCCACCGTGCGGCAATACGAGATGGCCTGGTATCAGCTCTTCTTCCAGTTTTATGGCGTCGCGGAGGCGACCATCCAGCATGACGACTGGGCCTGGCTGCGCACGTTCAGCCGCGGGGACGGAGACCTCGAGGCGGCCATCGCGGACCTGTCCCGGCCGGGTGCGCTGACCGCGTCGCTGAACTGGTACCGGGCCAACCTCGCGCCGCGGATGCCCGGTCCCGCGCCCGCCCTGCCGCCGGTCACCGCGCCGACCCTGGCCGTCTGGTCGACCGAAGACCATTACCTGGACGGCGAGCGGATGAAGAAATCGGCGGCATTCGTGGCGGGACCGTGGCGTTACGAGGAAATTCCCGGCGCGAGCCACTGGGTGCCACTTGACGCGCCGGACAAGCTGAACGGGCTGCTGCTCGACTGGCTGCGCCAATAAGGACCAATAAATAAGGACCGCGTGCCTGAGGAAAGGCACGGTCCTCGAGATCCGGCGGCCCGGGTCAGGCGGCCGTGCGCTGGCCCTGTCTGCTAGACCACAGTCGGCTGGATCGCACCCTGCTAGATCACACTCTGCTAGATCACACCGGGCGGGTCGGCCACGGGCTCGCCGAGGACGAGCAGGACGTCGTCGGCCAGTCCGTCGCCGACGTGCTCGAGCAGGAGCCGGACCACGCCCTTGACCGCGCTGTCAAGGTCGGGCAGCGCCAGGGCCGCGGCCACGCGATCGCCGAGGTCGAAGAAGCGGCCGGCCCGGTCCCGGGACTCCACTAGCCCGTCGGTGTAGAACAGCAGCCGGTCGCCTGGCTTCAGCACGATGTCCTGCCGGGCCGGGCGCGGATGCAGGCCGAGCGGCGGCGAGAACCCCTCCGGGGTCATGATCTGCAGCCCGTCGGCGCCGGCCTCCAGCTTGACCGGCGGGTGGTGCCCGCAGTTGACAAGGCGCACTTCTCCCGGCGCGAATTCGGCCAGGATAACCGTGACGAAGTCCTCGATTTCCATATCCCGCGACAACCGCGCGTCCATCTTCTCGGCCAGCCCGGCCAGGTCAGCCTCGCCGAATGCCAGCTCGCGGAAGATAGCCAGAACGGCGGCGCACCGGCCGACCGCGTCCAGCCCCTTGCCCTTGACATCGCCGATGATGAAACGCGGCCCGAACTGCGTCATCGCGATGTCATAAAGATCACCGCCGACCAGGGCCGCGGTGGTAGCCGACTGATAATGCGAGGCGAATGCCACGCCGCCGAGTTCGGCCGGCAGCGGGCGCAAGATCGCGTGCTGAACTCTTTCGTTGATCTTGATAAGCGCGCTTTCCCGGCGGCTGCGGATCACCGCGGCGAGCACGGCCAATGCCCCGACGCCGGCGACCATGCCGATGCGGTATCCCTCCATCGTGGTGCGCAGCGTGCCGTTGGCCGCGGCGACCAGGGCGCACAGGACCAGCGCATAGCCGGCGACCAGTGCGGTCATCCGGCCGTTGCACCGGGCGCAGGCCAGCAGCGGGCCGACCGCCAGCAGACCGGTCATGTTGAATCCCGGCCCTATCAAAATCCCCGTAACAGCAATAACGGCGTCCAGCACGAGAGCGATCATGATCCAAACGGACTGCTGACCCATGGCCCTCGCCGCACGCCGCAGTAGTAGACGCATCCGTCCCCATCCGAGCTTTCCGTGCGGTGAAATACCAACTTACTTTAACGGTGAACGGTTTGCCTCATTTATCCCGGTCAGGACAATGATGACGAGACGGGACGGTGGGCACGCAGTACGGTCCGTTAGGGATAAAAAAATGATTTTCCCTAACGAACCAGGGTGCCCGTGCAATTTCACGTGCCTGCGGTCGCCGGGAGGCGCGGCGACGCCGAGCGGTGACCTCCCGCCGGGCGGGCCGTCTACACCGCGGATCACCGACGAACCCGGCCGGGGCGAGGCGTCCGGCAGTCCCGCTACGCCACGTTCATCCGCTACCGCGTGAGGCGGGGCCAGCCTGATTGCGCAGTAAGCCGCCCACCTTGGTGGCCTCGCCGAGGATGGCGATGAGGGCGGCGACCGCTTCCTGGGCGTCCGGCCCGGCCGCGCAGACCGTCACGTGCTGGCCGCTGGTGGCACCCAGGCCCATCACGCCGAGGACGCTCTTGGCGTCGGCGGTCTGACCGCCCGCGGTGACCGAGACCGCCGAGGCGAACCGGCCGGCCGCGACCGCCAGTGCCCCGGCTGGGCGCGCGTGCAGGTCGCCGGCCAGCGTGATGCCCTGTTCACAGCTTTCCTGTTCACAGCTTGCGGACATGACGTGCCTCCTCTGCCGCGGCGGCGACCGCCTTGACGTCCCCGCCGGCCGCGGCCGTGACCGTCGCGGCCACGGCGCCCTCGACGAACGGCGCGTCCGCCAGCAGTACGCTCTCGGCATCGCCATGGTCCTCGAGCACCGCCCGCACCGTGAGCACCGCGCTGCCCAGGTCGGGCAGCACGACCACGCCGGCCCCGCTCTCGGCCTCGCTGAGCCCGCGTGCCACCTTGGCCGCACTGGTCCCGAGATCGCCTTCGTCGGTGCCGCCCGCCGCGATGATGGTCACCGTGCCGCCGCTGACCTGCGCGGCCAGGTGCGCGGCGCCCGCGGCGAGTTCGGCGCTGTGCGAGACGAGGACGATTCCGACGGTGCCTGTGCTCATGGGCTGGGCGGTCATGGCATATCCTGAATGTTGTTCGGCATTGCTGAAAGGGTGTCATGATCCAGTCGGTGCAGCGCGCAGCGCAGATCCTCGCCGTCCTCGGCTCCGGCACGCCACGCCTGGGCGTGACCGAGATCGCCGACCGGGTCGGCCTGGCCAAGCCCACGGTGCACGGGCTGCTGCGCACCCTGGAGGCCCACGAGCTGGTGGCGCAGGACCCGGACACCGGCAAGTACAGCCTTGGCCCCGGCGTGCTGCAGCTCGGCAACGCCTACCTGGACGGGTCCGACCTGCGGGCCCGGTCGCTGCGCTGGGCGGAGTCGCTGGCCGAGCGGGCCGGCGAGGCGGTCTGGGTGGCCACCCTGTCGGGCTCCCGGGTGATCGTGCTGCACCACGTGTTCCGGCCGGACAACACCGTGCAGATCCTGGAGGTCGGCGCGGCCATCCCGTGGCATGCCTGCGCCCTGGGCCACGCGATCGTGGCGTTCTTGCCCGAGGCACAGCGGGCCCGGGCACTGGCCGGCGAGCTGGCCCCGCTGACCGGGCGCACCAAGACCACCAAGACGGCGCTGAACCGGGCGCTGGCGCAGGTCCGTCAGCGCGGCTACGCGGTCGAGGACCAGGAGGCGACCGTCGGCGACGCCGGGATCGCGGCGCCCATCATGTCCAGGGACGGCGTGGTGGCCGGCGCGATCGGCGTGGTCGGCGCGGCCGACCGGCTGCTGGTGCCGGGCACCCGGGACGAACTGGTCCGCGCGGTCGGCGAGGCGGCCCGCGCGGTCTCCCGGGACCTGGGCGCGGGACGCGGCGGCGTGGTCCTGTCCGCCCTGATCTGACTGACGCTGAGCTGAGCGAGTCATCGGTTGGCCTTTTCCTGGGTGGGAGCGAGGATCTCCGCGACGCGGCGGGCGGCCGCCCGGGCGTCGGTGGCGGCGATCCAGCCGGCGACCTGGGGCACCCGGGCCGCGCCGACGCTCAGCGTCCGGACGCCCAGGCCGAGCAGCAGCGGCAGGACCAGCGGGTCGGCCGCCGCGTCGCCGCAGACGGATACCTTGACCCCGGCGGCGGCGGCCGCCCGGACCACGCCCTCGATCAGGGCGAGCACCCGGGGGTCCGCGGCCAGCGCGGGACGGGTTCCCGGATCGGCCCGGTCCAGGCCGAGCACCTCGCTGGCGAGGTCATTGGTGCCGATGGAGAAGAAGTCGACGGCCGGGCCGAACTCCGCCGCCGCCGCCGCGGTGGAGGCGACCTCGACCATGATGCCGAGCTCGGGCGGGCCGACGCCGGCCTCGGCGGCCGCCTTGGCGAGCGCAGCGCGGACCCGGGCGACCTCGTCCAGCGACGTGACCATCGGGACCAGGACGGCGAGCCGGGTACCGGCGCCCGCCCGCAGGATCGCCCTGAGCTGATCTTCGAGCGCTGCCGGGGCGTGGAGCAGGGCGGCCAGCCCCTGTTCTTGGCCGTGACCGAGAAACGGCGGGACCTTGTCACCGGAGAAGTCGAGCAGCCGGACGACGGCCGGCCGGCCCGCGAGCAGGCCGAGGACCGGGGTCAGCTGGGCCAGGTGGCGCGCCTGCGACGGCCAGCCGGAGGCGCCGGTGAAGGCGATCTCGGTCCGCAGCAGGCCGACGCCGGCCGCGCCGCCGGACAGGCCGAGCCGGGTTTCCGCGGCCGAGGCGACATTGCACAGCAGCGTGACCGGCTCGCCGTCGGCTGTCCTGACCTCCTGCGGGGCCCGCCGGTCCGGCGCGGCGCGGCCCTGGAGGCTGGCTGCGGCGAGGTCGAGTCCGGGTGGGTCGACGATAAGCTCGCCCGCGCCGGTGTCGAGGATCGCATGGTGCCCGGCCGCGGCGGCCAGCACCGCCGGGTCGGCGCCGGCCAGCATGGGCAGGCCGAGGCCGCGCGCGACGATGGCGGCGTGCGAGCTGGCCCCGCCCGCGACCGACACCGCGCCGGCCAGTTCACTGCCGGCCCGCCCGCTGTCGGCCAACTGGATGAGGTCGGCCGGGTCGACCTCGCGGCGGACCAGGATGAACTTTCCCGCCGGGGGCGCGGGCGGGCTGGTCCCGCGCAGGTGATCGAGCACGGCCGCGGCCACCTGGCGGACGTCGCCGGCGCGCTGGGCCAGGTCGGGGTCGGGCAGCGCGGCGAGCACGGCGGCCTGGGCTTCGGCGGCCGCGCCGACCGCGGCGATGCCGTCGGCTCCGGCCCGGATCGCGTCGATCACGGGGCCGATCAGGGCGGGGTCCGCCGCGATCAGCGCGCCGATGTCCACGATGCCGGCCTGAAGGTCCTGGCCGTGCTCGCGCAGCCGGGCCGCCAGCGCGGCCCGCTCCCGAGCGACCGCGGCGAACGCCGCCCGCACGTCGTCCTCGCCCGGGTTCGGGTCAGCCCCGGCGGGGGCATCGCCCAGGTAGATCTCCCCGGTGCCGACGCCTTCGGACACCGGCTGGCCCCGGTAGCGGATGGGTGCGGTCATCGCCCGGCCTGCGCGGCGCCGGCGAGGGCGCCGAGGATAAGCGCGGTCGAGACCGCGCCGGGGTCCTCATGGCCGACGCTGCGCGGCCCGAGATAGCTCGCCCGGCCCTTCAGCGCCTGCATGGACACGGTCGCGACGGCGCCCGCCGAGGCCGCCTCGGCGAGCACGGAAAGGGCGTCGTCCGGCGACGCCCCCTCCGCGATCGCCTTACTGAACGCCCTGGTCGCTGGCGCGAGCGCGTCGACCATCGTCTTGTCTCCCTCGCGGGCGGCGCCGAGCTGCTGGACGCCCGCCAGAGCCGCGTCGAGCGCGGCGGACAGGGCCGGCAGGTCCACGTCGGCGGCGTCCCCGAGCGCCTTGCCGGCCCGGCGGAACGCCGTGCCGTACAGGGGACCCGAGGCGCCGCCGACCTTGGAGATCAGGGTGTTGCCTGTCACGGTCAAGATGGCCCCGGGCGTCGCGGGCGGCTTGGCCGCCGCGTCAAGCGCGCCGAGCACCGCGGTGAAGCCGCGGGCCAGGTTGATGCCGTGGTCGGCGTCGCCGATCGCCGCGTCCAGCTGGGTCAGGTGGTCCCGGTTGGCCTCGATGACCCCGGCGGCCGACACGATCCAGGCCCGGAAGACTTCAGCGTCCATGATGGCTCCTACCAGAAGGGAATCGCTGGCCCTAGCGTCCCCACCGCAGGGCGGGCGTGTCCACTGGGGCGTCCCAGAGCCGGGTGAGCGTCTCGGTGAGCCGGCAGACCGTCACCGAGAAGCCCTGCATCTCCAGGCTAGTGATGTAGTTGCCCACCAGGTTCCTGGCCACGTGCCCGCCGTGGGCTTCCAGGTACTTCCGCACCTCGTTGAACATGAGGTAGAGCTCGATCAGCGGCGTGCCGCCCATGCCGTTGACCATCACCAGCAGGTCGCCGCCGACGGGCAGGTCGGCGCGGATGGCGTCGAGCGCGTAGGCGGCTAGTTCTCTGGCCGGGGTGAGGGCCGCCCGGGTCCGGCCGGGCTCGCCGTGGATGCCGATGCCGAGTTCCGCCTCGGCCTCGCCGAGCTCGAAGGTCGGCTTGCCCGCCGCGGGCACCACGCACGAGGTGAGCGCCACGCCGAAGGACCGGCTCCGCTCGTTGACCTCACGCGCCACCGCGGCCACGGCGGCCAGGTCGGCGCCCTCCTCGGCCAGCGCCCCGGCGATCTTCTCCACGAACACCGTGGCCCCGGTGCCGCGGCGGCCAGCGGTGTAAAGCGAATCCTGCACCGCGACGTCGTCGTTGATCACGACTGGGACGACCTCGATGCCCTCGTCGCTGGCCAGTTCGGCGGCCATCTGGAAGTTCAGCACGTCGCCGGTGTAGTTCTTCACCACGTGCAGCACGCCCGCGCCGCCGTTGACGGCCTGGGTGGCGAGGAGCATCTGGTCGGGCACCGGCGAGGTAAAGACCTCGCCCGGGCAGGCGGCGTCGAGCATCCCGTAGCCGACGAAACCGCCGTGCAGCGGCTCGTGGCCGGACCCGCCGCCGGAGACCAGGCCGACTTTGCCCGGCCTGGGGCCGCCGGCCCGGGTGATCACCTTGTTCTCGACGTCCACGGAAAGCGACGGATGCGCCGCGGCGACGCCCTCGAGGGCCTCGGTGACGACCGTCTCCGGGCTGTTGATGAGCTTCTTCATGACGTTGCTCCACTGACTTTCTGCGGTTCTGCTTCTGCGGGCGCGAGGCTGGTCATCGCCGCGTCGGCACGGATCCGGCCGATGAAGACGTAAGCGAGGCCGCCGAGCACGCCGCCGACGAGCTCGCCGATGACGTAGGCGGGCACCTGGACCCAGGAGACGGTGCCGCCGAACCCGCCCTGCATGAACACGGTGCCCAGGTAGCGGGCCGGGTTGATGGCCGCGCCGGTAGCCGGGCCGAGGATGATGATGATCGCGAAGACGACCGAGCCGATGGCCATCGGCGCCCAGCCGGGCACGGCCCGGTGGTCGATGACCCCGAAGATCACGAAGACCAGCATGAACGTGCCGATGGCCTCGATCAGCGACGCCCGGCCGAATCCCATCGTGGCGGAGTTGTAGCTGGTGACCCCGCCGCCCGCGGCCACCGTGGCGGCCCGGCCGAGGGTCAGGAAGATGCCGGCCGCGCCTACGATCGCGCCGACCAGCTGGGCCGCGACGTAGCCGGGCACCTCGCGCCAGGGGAACTTGCCCGAGACGGCCAGCGCCAGGGTGACCGCCGGGTTGATGTGGCCGCCCGAGATGTGCCCGATCGCGTACACCGCGCCGACGATGACCAGCATGAACGCGAACGAGATCATCCCGAGCTGGGCCATCGAGAAGGGGACCTTGGTGCCGGCCGCGATCACGCCGGTCGCGGCGGCCGAGCCGGCCCCGACGAACACGAGGAACGCGGTGCCGAGAGCCTCGGCGAGAAGTTTCTGCGTAGTGGTGGGTGGAGCTGCCATGCGGTTCGCCCTCGGCCGCAGCCGGGGCGTCTCACCTCCTTCGGCGAGATGGGATCTTGCTCGAAACGTGTTCGACATCGTCGAACGGTGTTTCACGAAACGTAAAGCGCGGGGGTTGCCT
>JBKQQQ010001099.1:0-21433 GCA_052144275.1 Streptosporangiaceae bacterium | reverse complement strand
GTCACCGGGGATGATCATCGAGCCGGAGCGGTTCCTGTTGACGATGATCGCGTGGGCGTCGGTCACGTCCTCGATCACGTCGGAGAACAGGATCCGCGGCCGTAGCTGGTCCTTCTCGTCGGCGCCGAGCCCGTCCAGGATCGCCTGCCCGGCCCGGCGCACGTCATCGAGGTCCCGGCCGTGCACCTCGAGCACGCCGAACTGCCGCTCGACGAACAAGATGCCCGGCTCGACCGCGGGCACCGCGCGCAGCGCCAAGTCGGTGACCCGCTCGATGGCCAGCGCGGGCGCAACCTCGACGATGAGCGCGTGCTGCCCGGCGAACGGCGGGTAGCCGCGGGCCCGGGTCGGCGTGCCCAGGTACGCGGCGAACTGCGGCTGCAGGTTCTGGACGAGCAGGTATACCCGCAGCTCAGCGTGTCGCTGGGTGTCCGTCGTGCTAGTCACTGCTGATCTTGAAGTGCCTGGCTAGTTCGGGGTGCGGGCGGGGAATCACGTGCACCGAGACGAGCTCGCCCACCGTCGACGCGGTCTCGGCGCCCGCCTCGGTGGCCGCCTTCACCGCGCCGACGTCCCCGGTGATCGTGACGGACACCAGCCCGTCACCGACCTGCTCGCGGCCCACGATGGTCACGTTCGCCGCCTTGACCATGGCGTCCCCGGCCGCCAGCGCGGCCACGTACCCCTTGGTCTCGATCAGTCCGATCGCGTTGTCTGCCATCGCTCACTCTCCTGTTCCTGCTGAGGTCCTCGGGCTTTCCGGATCGATGGAGCCGATGATGAGGGCGTCGACGGGGGGCGGCTTGCCGGGGAACCAGGCCGCCGCGACCGAGCCCTGGGTGACGAGCACGCGCTCTCCCACCCCGCTGCCGAGCACGTCGAAGGCGATCAGCCGCTGGCCGGTGCCTTCGGCCTCCACCTCCAGGAAGGCGCCGTTGGGCAGTTCGGCCAGGCGGCGCGTGGCCCAGACGCTCCCGATCACCGTCGCGGTCAGCATCAGCGCTCCTTCTCGATCTGCACGCCGCTGGCCCGGGCCCGGTCCCTGGCCAGCGGGGTGAGCACGGCGCGGCGGCCGAGCACGAGCCGCTCGCCCGCCCGCGCCGCCGCATTGATCATCGCCTCGGTCACCGCGCCGCGCTCGATGCGGCGTACCGGCGAGGCACCGGCTCCCGGACTGCCGGCCATCGGACCGCCGACCCCGGCACCGGTGGCGGGGCTGGGGCTTGGGGTCGGAACCGGCGAGGCCTGGGCCATCGCCAGCCTGAACCGTTTCCGGCCGGTTCGCAGCTCCTCGCGCTGGTCTGGATCAAGTTCCAGCAGCCGTTTCACGAACGCCGCCAGGTCTTCGTCGGTCGAAAGGTTAACCGTTTCGGTGACCGGAAGGCCTCCCGGCAGTACATCCCGGATGACCTCGCGCACCAGCGCGCGGAGCTCATCGAAGTCGTTCACGTAGTGTCTCCCGCTCGCCTCCGGCGGGCCTTGAGCTCGCTCATGTCGGGCCCCGCAGGGCGTCTTCGGCGGCCTCGGCGGCCTGGCGTACGTCGGCCTCGGAGCCGGACAGGTACAGCCGCCCGGTGGCGCCGATCATCCGGTAGTCGACCAGCTTGACCCGGGCCGCCTTCTCGGCCTCGTTGGCCGCCAGGATCGCGTACGAGGCCGGCTGCATTTCCAGCACGAACAGCGACTCCCCGGCCAGTGCCATCGAGCCGATCTTGTTCCGGTTGACCAGGAACGCCTGCTGCGGGTCGAGCATGGTGATGATCTTGGAGGCGAGCACCTCGGGCCGGGTGGCGTCGCGCGCGGTGGCGCCCAGCGCGCCGAGCACGGCCGACGCCGCCGCCTGCACCTCGTCGGTCCCGCCGTGGATCTCCAGGTAGCCGAATTGCCGCTCGACCACCAGGATCCCGGCCCGCACGTTGGCGTGCTTGACCGCCACGTCGGTGAGGGGCTCGATGTCCAGGCCGGGCGCCACCTCGATGACCTGCGCGGCGACGTGGCTGCGCGGCAGCGACCCGCGGATCCAGGTGCCCAGGTAGCACATCGTCTGCGGCTGCAGCCGGGACAGGAAGATGAAGGAGCGCAATTCAGCCACGGGTCAGCCTCCGGCCAGCTGGGAGAGCTCTTCGAGGATCAGCCGGCGGATCTCTTCCCGCAGCCCCGAGGCATCAGGGGAGAAACCATTGTGTTCCGAACGGGCCGTGGTGCGGGCCGGTCCGTCGCCGTCTGCGGGCCGCGGGTGGTCGCCGCGCTGGTTCGACGCTACCGGGTACGGCGGAACCGGGCCGGCCGGCGCCTGCCAGGGCACCAGCCCGGCGAAGTCGCCGAACGGCTCGGCCGGGTCGCGGTTATAGGCCAGCCGCGTGCACTGCACCAGGTGGCTGGGGTGCAGGTTCTCCGCTACCGAGGAGCGGCCGAAGAAGCCGGTGCCGATCGTCATCGTCGGGGCCAGGTTAGTCTCCAGGCCCGCGCTGCCGAGGCTGGCGCCCACGTTGACGGCCACCCGCAGCACGTCGACCGCGGCCCCGTACTCCATGATCACCTGCGGGTCCGTGCTGTGGATGGCTGCCGAGTGGCCGCGTCCGGACAGCCGCAGCACGGCCCGCGCGGCGTCGATCCCGCGCCGGGCGGACGGCACCCGGACCAGGCCAAGCACCGGGCAGAGCTTCTCGCGGGCCAGCGGCTCCTCCGGCACCACCAGGTCAAACGGCGCGAGCAGCACGCGGGTGCTCTTCGGCACCCGCAGGCCCGCCTCGGCCGCGATCCGGCTCGCGTCCTGGCCGACGAAGCGGATGTCGAAACGGCCGCCGGGGAACAGCAGCTTTGCTACCCGGTCCCGCTCGCCCGGCTCGAGCAGGTAGGCACCGGCCTGCTTCAGCTGCCGCAGCAGCGCGGCCGCCGCCTGCTCGGTGACGATCAGCACCGACTCGTTGGTGCACAGGATCGAGTTGTCGAAGCTCTTGCTGTCCACGATCCGCCGCGCCGCCTTGGCCAGGTCGGCGGTCGCGTCCACCAGCACCGGCACGTTGCCAGGCCCCACGCCGATCGCGGGCGTGCCCGAGCTGTAGGCGGCCCGCACCACCGGAACGCCGCCCGTCGCGACGATGACGCTGGTGCGCTCGTCGGTCATCAGCGCGTCGATCAGCGGCACCGACGGCTCGTCCACCACCTGGATCACGCCGTCAGGGGCGCCGGCCTGCACGGCCGCAGCGGCAAGCGTCCGGGCGGCGTCGGCACAGACTCCCCTGGCCAGCGGGTGCGGGCTCACCACCACCACGCAGCGGGTCATCAGCGCGAGCAGGCACTTGACGAACACGGTGGCGACCGGGTTGGTCGACGGGGTCAGTGCCAGCACCACGCCGGCCGGGCGCGGCACCTCGACGATCCTGGCCTCGTGATCGATCCGCGGCGTCACGTAGTCGTGGCTCGCGTAGTAGTCCACGATCCCGGTACTGCATGCGATGTTCTTGAGCACCTTGTGCTCGGCCACGCCGAACCCGGTCTCGCGCACCGCCCAGTCGGCGTACTCGCGCGCCTTGGCCGCGCCGGCCGCGGCGGCGGCCCGGACGATCGCGTCGACCGAGGCCTTGTCGTACCGGGCGAAGGCACGCGCGGCCCACTCCGCCCGCTGCAGCATGGCCCGGGCACGCGGCACGCCCGCCGGGTCGACGAGCAGTTCCGCCACGTTGATCGGCTGGCTCGTCGGCTGGGGGATGGCCTCGGTCACCGCCGCCTCCCGGTCGCTGTGTCTCCCGCCGCGTCGTCACGGGCCTTGCCGATGGCCACCTCGGTCCGCTCGAGCAGTTCCTCGCAGAGCGCCGGGGTGAGCAGGACGCCCGGCTTGTACTGCAGCACGCGGGGGTCGAGGGTGGAGAAGATCGCCCATACCCCGTGCTCGTACAGCCGCTTCATGACGAACTTAGCGCCTTGCGGGTGGCCGAACTCCAGGCCCATGACCAGCCCGTCCTGCCGGATGCCGGTGAACCAGTCCGGGTAGGTGGCCTGGATCCGCGCCAGCCCGTCGGTGAAGGTGCCCGCGATGTAATGCACCATCGACCTGACCTCGGGCCGGCAGGTGATCTCCAGCGTCTTGAGCGCGGCCACGCAGCCGAGCTCGGCGCCGCCGAACGTGGACATGTGCGCGAACCCGTCCTCGGTGAGCCACCCCGCGGCCGCCTCGGTGGCCAGCACCACGCTGACCGGGTACATGCCGCCGGAGATGCCCTTGCCGGAGACCAGGATGTCCGGGTCGACGCCGTGCTTGCTGATCGCCCACAGCTCGCCGGTGCGCATCAGGCCGGTCTGGACCTCGTCGGCGATGTAGAGCGCGCCGTAGCGCCCGCACAGCCGCTTGACCCCGGCCAGGTAGCCGGGCGCGGGCAGCGGGAAGCCGTAGGTGGCCGGGATCGTCTCCATGATCACCGCGGCCACGTCCCGGCCGCGCAGCGCGGCCTCCATCGCGTCCAGGTCGTTGAACGGCACGTGGGTGAACTCGTCCGGCCGGTCGGCCAGGAACAGGGTCGCGAACCGCTCGTCGCCGGCGGCCACGGCCAGCCCGGTGTGCCCGTGATAGGCCTTGGCCACCGAGACGATGCCGCGCCGACCGGTCGCGTGCCGCGCGCTCTTCAGCGCGATGTCGATGGCCTCCCCGCCGCCGCTGCCGTACATCACCTTTGCTAGCCCCCGGGGGGGCGCCCCCCCCGGTGACCCCCCCGATCCTGGGGGGAAGCCTTTCCCCCCAGACCCCCTCGGCTCCCCCTTCGGGGGAGAATCGACGGCCCGAGGGGCCGTCTTAATCAGCGCCTCGGCCAGCGCGGTGCGGGCCAGCGAGGGGAAGTGGTGGTTGCCGATGTCGAAGCGCTGCATGGCCGCGGTCACGGCGGCGGCCACCTCAGGGTTGCGGTGGCCCAGGTTGTAGGTGCCGCCGTTGAGGTGGACGTCGATGAGGCGCTTGCCCTCGACGTCGTAGATGAAGTAGCCCTCACGGCGGTCGATGACCAGCGGGACCCCGGAGTCGATCCAGAACTGCGTCTTGTCCGGGTTCCAGAACTGCTTGGACTTCGCCAGCATGTCCTGCTTCGAGGCGAAAGAGATCAGTTCCTCGGTCACCGCGACCTCCATCACCTGTCACCGGCACCGCAACCATATGGCTCGTTCAGCTAAACCAAAGAAGTATCGAACTGACCGTTTGGTGTCAAGAGGTTCCATTTCGCACAGATTTAACTGAACCAGAACTCTTGATCATGGTTCCCAGTGGCTGTTACGCTCCCCGCAAATGCGCTGGAGGTGTACCTATGGGTCATCCCCAAGTCCCCGAAGTTCCCCGCCTGCCCGTGCGGCCGCCGACTGAAGACTATGACGTCTCGCAGCGTCAGGACGTAGCCAAGCTCCGCAAGCACGCGGTCGGCCTCGGCGGCGTCCTGTTCCTGACCCTAACCGGGTCGGCCCCGATCTCGGCCATGCTGTTCAACGTCCCGATCATGGTCGGCTACGGGCAGGGCGTCGGCGGGCCGGCCGCCTTCGAGTTCGCGGCGGTCGTGCTCGTGGTGTTCGCGGTCGGGTATGTCGCTATGGCGAGGAAGAAGACCACGGCGGGCGGCTTCTATTCCTACATCAGCCACGGGCTCGGCCGCGAGCTCGGCATCGGCACCGGATACGGCTCGGTGGTCGCCTACTCGGTGTTCGAGGCGTCGCTGGCCGGCGGCTTCGCGTACTTCCTCGGCCTGAAGTTGAACCAGTTCGGGGTGAACATCGCCTGGCCCTGGCTGGCGCTCGGCATGGTGCTGATCATCGCCGTCCTCACCTATTTCGACGTGCGGATCTCCAGCATGCTGCTCGCGATCGGGCTGATCAGCGAGATCGTGATCCTGCTCATCTTCGACGGCTACCTGTTCGCTCGCGGACACGTCCACGCCGGCGGGCTCAACCCCGTGAACGCGTTCAAGAGCTTTCCCGCGCAGGGCAAGCTCGCGGCCGGCGCGGTCGGTATCGGCCTGTTCTTCGCCTTCTGGTCCTGGGTCGGCTTTGAAATGGCGCCGAACTACGGCGAGGAATCACGCGACCCCAAGCGGATCGTCCCTCGCGCGCTGTACATCTCGGTGATCGGGCTCGGCATCTTCTACACGATGACCGCCTGGGCCTCGCTGGCCGGCTACCCCAGCACGCACGCGGCCATCGCCGTCTCGCAGACCAACGCCGCCGAATACTTCCTCACGCCGGCGAGCCAGTACGCCGGGCGCTGGGTGGCCTCGGTGATGAGCTACCTGATCATCACCGGCTCGTTCGCCTGCGGCATGGCCTTCCATAACACCACCGCGCGCTACCTGTACTCGCTCGGTCGTGAGGGCCTGGCCCCGAAGGCGCTCGGCAAGACCCACCCCAAGTGGAAGAGCCCACACATCGCCTCGATCACCCAGTCCGTCGTCGCCGCCATCATCATCGGGCTGTTCGCTATCTTCACCGGCAGCGACAACCCCAACTCGCAGGCCTACCTGCAGCTTTACGGCCTGATGGCGGTGATGGGCGTGATCATCATCCTGTCCGTGCAGGCGGTAGTCTCGCTCGCCGTGCTGGTCTACTACGAGCGCTTCCACCGGGACGAAGTGCACTGGTGGAAGACCAGGCTCGCCCCGCTGATCTCGTTCTTCTCCCAGGCCTACGTGGTGTACCTGCTGTTCACGAACATCACGTTCCTCGGCGGCGGCTATAGCTACGCGAACTGGCTCGGCCCGATCGACGCCGTGGTCGTGATCGCCGGCGTCGGCACCGCCTTCTACTTCAAACGCTACCGGCCCGCCAAGTTCGAGCAAGCCGGCCGCCTGATCAACGAAGGCCTCTGACCCTGGAGGACGAACGATCGTGGGCCGTTATCCCCAGGTATAACGGCCCACGATCGTTGAGATCAGGATCAGGCGCCGCGGAGGCGGGCTAGGGCCTCGGCCAGGATGGCCTCGCCGTCGGAGTCGCTGCGGCGCTCCTTCACGTAAGCCAGGTGCGTCTTATAAGGCTCGACGCGAGGCGGGTTGGGCGGCGCCTGCTCGTTCTGGCCCGCGGGGTTGCCGCAGCGGGGGCACTCCCACGTGTCAGGGATCGCCGCGTCCGTCGCGAAACTCGGACGCGTCTCGTGCTTGTTGGCGCACCAGAAGGAAACCCAGACGCGAGGCGCGGCCTCGCCGCGCTCAGCCTCTCCCATCGGACCCGCGCCGACCCTGCTGCCGCGGATGGCGTTGCCACTACTCACAGATCACCCCTTGAAGGCCATAGAGCTACCAAGCCAGAACTTCGATGCGGGATAACTTCGGTGCGGGATAAAGTACAGGCTAGCGATTGATCAGCACGTTGAGGGCGATAATGCAGATGAACCACAGGACCCCGAAGAAGATGGTGATCCGGTCCAGGTTCCGCTCGACGACAGAGGAAGAACCGAGGGTGGAGGTGACCCCGCCGCCGAACAAGTCTGACAGCCCGCCGCCCTTACCCTTGTGCAACAAGACGAGCAGGACCATCACGAGGCTCGTGATGATCAGGATAATGGAAAGCCCGAGGACCATAGCTGTTATCCATCTCCTGCTGGTGACAAGGGTGCTGTCGATGTAAGCCTACGCTGCCAGTTCACGATACCGGCAGATCTGAGCGAACTGCCCGGCGTCGAGGCTGGCTCCGCCGACGAGGGCACCGTCAACGTCCGGCTGCGCCATGATCGGCGCGATGTTGTCGGGCTTGGCGGACCCGCCATACAGGATACGCACACTCCCGGCCGTTTCGGCGTCATGAAACTCCGAAATTCGCGACCTGATCGCCGCGGCCGCCTCCTGGGCGTCCTCCGGGGTGGCCACCTCGCCGGTGCCGATGGCCCAGACCGGCTCGTAGGCGATCACCATCGCGGCCACCGCGGTCGCCGGGATCCCCTTCAGGCCCCCGTCGAGTTGCCCGATGCAGTAGCCGACATGCTGCCCGGCCTTGCGGACCTCGAGCGACTCCCCCACGCACAGGATCGGCGTGAGCTCCGACCGGAGCGCGGCCTGCACTTTGGCGTTGACCACTTCGTCGGTCTCCGCGTGGTACTGCCGCCGTTCGGAATGCCCGGCCAGCACGTAGTCGCAGCCCAGCTTGGCCAGCATCGGCCCGGAGACCTCGCCGGTGTAGGCACCCGAGTCGTGCTCGGAAATATCCTGCGCGCCGTAGGAGATCCGCAGCTTGTCCCCATCGATCAGGGTCTGCACGCTGCGCAGCGCGGTGAACGCCGGCAGCACGGCCACCTCGACCGCGTCGAAGTCCTTGTCCGTCAGGGTGAAGGCGAGCTTCTGGACGAGCGCGATCGCCTCGAAATGGTTCAGGTGCATCTTCCAGTTGCCCGCCATCAGCGGCAACCGGGACCCAGAAACCCCGGAACCACGGGAGCGGGCCATCACGAATCCGCTTCCAGCGCGACCAGCCCGGGCAGCGTCTTGCCCTCGAGGTACTCCAGGCTCGCGCCGCCGCCGGTGGAGATATGACTGTACGACTTCTCCGGGATGCCGAGCGCGCGGACCGCCGCGGCCGAGTCGCCGCCGCCCACCACGGTCAGGCCGTCCACCGCGGCCACCGCCTCGGCGACCGCACGGGTGCCGGCGGCGAACGCGGGGAACTCGAACACCCCGACCGGGCCGTTCCAGAACACCGTCTGGGCGTCGGCTAGCTTCGCCGCGAACAGGGCCCGGGTCTGCGGGCCCGCGTCTACGCCTTCCCGGTCGGCCGGGAATTCTGTGACAGGGACCACGGAGTGCTCCGCATCGGGCGCGAAGTGAGTGGCCGCGACCAGGTCGACCGGCAGCACCAGCTCCACGCCACGCCGTTCGGCCTCTTCCATGACCTTCTTGACCGCGGGAATCTGGTCGGCCTCGAGCACCGAGTTGCCCACCTCGTAGCCCTGGGCGGCCAGGAACGTGTACCCCATGCCGCCGCCGATGAGGATGCGGTTCGCCAGGCCCAGCAGGTTGCCGATCACGGCGAGCTTGTCTGACGGCTTCTTGCCGCCGAGCACCACCACGAAGGGCCGCGCCGGGTCGGTGGTCAGCTGGCGCAGTACCGCCACCTCGTCCCGCACCAGGTCGCCGGCGGCGTGCGGGAGCAGCCCGGGCAGGTCGTAGACCGAGGCGTGCTTGCGGTGCACGGCGCCGAACCCGTCACCCACGTACAGCTCGCCGAAGCGGGCCAGCCGCTCCGCGAAGGCGCCGCGCTCGGCGTCGTCCTTGCTGGTCTCCGCGGGCTCGAAGCGCACGTTCTCCAGTACCGCGACGTCCTCGTCACCCAGGCTGAACGCGGTCTCCTCGGCCGACGGCCCGGCCACGTCGGTGGCGAACGAGACGGGTCGGCCGAGCAGTTCACCCAGCCGCGCCGCCACCGGCCGCAGCGACGGGCCGCCCGCGGCCCGCTCTTCGAAGGTGGCGCCCTTGGGCCGGCCGAGGTGCGCGAGGATGATCACCCGCGCGCCCCGGTCGGAGAGCTTGCTGATCACCGGCAGGCTGGCCCGGATCCGGCCGTCGTCGGTGATCTCCCCGGTGCCGGTCAGGTCGAGCGGCACGTTCAGGTCCGACCGGAGCAGCACCCGGCGACCGAGGACCTCCAGGTCGTCGATGGACCGCATTACCGCAGCCGGGCGGCGACGAGCGCGGCCAGGTCGACGAGCCGGCAGGAGTAGCCCCACTCGTTGTCGTACCAGCCGATGACCTTGACCTGGTTGCCGAACGTCATCGTGAGCGAGGCGTCGAAGGTGCACGACGCGGGCGAGCCCACGATGTCGGAGGACACGATGGCGTCTTCGGTGTAGTACAGGTAGCCCTTGAGCGGCCCCTCGGCGGCGGCCCGGAACGCGGCGTTGACCTCATCCTTGGTCGCTTCCCGGTTCAGCTCGACCACCAGGTCGGTCACCGAGCCGTCCGGCACCGGCACCCGCATGGCCATCCCGTCCAGCTTGCCCTTGAGCTCGGGCAGCACCAGCGCGGTGGCCTTGGCCGCCCCGGTCGTGGTCGGGATGATGTTCACCGCCGCGGCCCGCGCCCGGCGCAGGTCCTTGTGCGGGAAGTCCAGGATGACCTGGTCGTTGGTGTAGGCGTGGATCGTGGTCATCAGGCCCTTGACGATCCCGAAGTTGTCCAGCAGCACCTTGGCCATCGGCGCGACGCAGTTCGTGGTGCACGAGGCGTTGGAGATGATGTGGTGCGTGGCGGGGTCGTACGCATCGTCGTTGACCCCCATCACGATCGTGATGTCCTCTTCCTTGGCCGGCGCGGAGATGATGACCTTCTTCGCACCCGCCTCGAGGTGCGCCCGCGCGGTCGGCCCGGTGGTGAACCGGCCGGTCGACTCGATCACGACATCGACGCCGAGGTCACTCCACGGCAGCTTGGCCGGCTCGCGCTCGGCCAGGATCTTGATCGACTTGTCGCCGACCCGGATGGTGTCGCCGGACACCGATACCTCGTCCGCCAGGGTGCCGAGCACGGTGTCGTACTTGAGCAGGTGCGCCATGGTGGCGACGTTGCCGAGGTCGTTCGCCGCGACGATCTCGATGCCACGGTCGCCGTCCGAAGCGTTGGCGGCCCGCCAGAAGCTACGGCCGATGCGGCCGAAACCATTGATTCCCACGCGAATAGTCACAGTACTAAATCTCCTCGTCGATCCCCTGTCGTCAGCGCTCCGAGACTATCGGACTCAACCCCGGGGATCACCAGGGACCTTAGGCCCGAGATTTGATGCCTGACTCGCGCGGAGCCTATGCGGGCCCAGTGCCGGACCGGAAGGCACGGGCTCCTGAGGTCTAGACCTTATCCCAGGGGGGTACGGGGGGGCGGGGAGCCCCCCCATGAGCGGGGGATCCCGGGGGTCGTCCCCCGGGGCCAGCACAGCACTGTCGATCCGCGCCCGATGGATTCGTGTAGAGGATAAAGGCCGGCCTGGGGGCCGGCGTAGCGTCAGGAGGGTGACCGAGATGAAGCAGTACCTGCTCAGCATCTACCAGCCCGACGGGGATCCGCCCCCGCCGGAGATCCTCGAGCCGATCATGCGGGACGTCAGCGCGGTGGGCGCCGAACTGAAGGCCGCGGGCGCCTGGGTGTTCACCGGCGGCCTGCACCCGCCGGACACCGCCACGGTGCTGCGGGCCGAAGGCGGCGACGTGCTCGTCACCGACGGACCGTTCGCCGAGGGCAAGGAGCACATCGGCGGATTCTGGATCATCCGCGCGCCCGATCTCGACGCCGCCCTCGGCTGGGCGCGCAAGGCGGCGGTGGCGTGCAGGCTGCCCGTCGAGGTACGGCCGATGGCAGAGGGCTGACTGTGCCCATTCCCGGGCCCATACCCGGGCCCGGGCCCGGACCCGCGCCCGCCGACATCGAGCGCGTCTTCCGCGACGAGTACGGCCACGCGGTAGCCGTCCTGGCCCGTGTCTTCGGGGACATCGACATCGCCGAGGACGCGGTCCAGGACGCGTTCGCCGAGGCGATCAGGCGGTGGCCGTCGGCCGGGCTGCCGCCGAGCCCGGCCGGGTGGATCATCACCACCGCGCGTAACCGGGCCATCGACCGGCTGCGCCGCGAGGCGGCCCGCGACGGCAAGCAGGCGCAGGCCGCGCTGCTGCACGCCCACGAGGACAAGAAGAAGGAGGAGGGCCCGGTGCGCGATGACCGGCTGCGGCTCATCTTCACCTGCTGCCATCCGGCCCTCGGCACCGCCGCCCGGGTGGCGCTCACGCTCCGGCTGCTCGGCGGGCTCACCACGGCCGAGATCGCGCACGCGTTCCTGGTGCCGGAGCCGACCATGGCCCAGCGGCTGGTCCGGGCCAAGGCCAAGATCCGGGACGCGGGGATCCCTTACCGGATCCCGGCGGAGGCCGACCTGCCCGGGCGGATCTCGGCCGTACTCGCCGTCGTCTACCTCATCTTCAACGAGGGTTACACGGCGAGCTCGGGTGAGGCGCTGGCGCGCGCCGGTCTGTGCGCCGAGGCGATCAGGCTGGGGCGGCTGCTGGCCGAGCTCATGCCAGACGAGCCCGAAGTGCTGGGGCTGCTCGCGCTAATGCTGCTCACCGAGTCACGGCGAGTGGCACGCACGTCTTCGGACGGCGCGCTCGTGCTGCTCGCCGGCCAGGACCGGACCCGGTGGGACCATGCGCGGATCGCCGAGGGCCAGGCCATCGTCCGCCAGTGCCTGCGCCGCGGCCAGCCGGGCCCGTACCAGCTCCAGGCGGCCATCAATGCCGTGCACAGCGACGCCCCCATCGCGGCCGCCACCGACTGGAACCAGATCCTGCGGCTGTACGACCAACTGCTCGCGGTCGCCCCGAGCCCGGTGGTGGCGCTCAACCGAGCCGTCGCGGTGGCCGAGGTCGACGGCCCGGACGCGGCGCTCGCCCTGGTCGACCGCCTGGACCTGGGCCGGTACTACCTGTTCCACGCCATCCGCGCCGATCTGCTCCGGCGGCTGGGCCGGCGCGCCGAGGCGGATGCCGCCTACGAGACCGCGATCGCCCGGAGCGGGAACGCGATCGAGCGTGCCCATCTGACTCTGGCCAGGCAGCAGGCGTCCCGTCCGGACTAAGCCTCAAGGAGGGCCGGGTCGTCGAGGACCGGCTGCCAGGCCAGTTCTGCCGCGCTGCTTATCGCGCTGGCCGGCCTGCTGGTCAGCGCGGTGGCCGGACATATGTGCGCCGCCTACGACGAGGGCGCCATCGGCGACTGGGGCGCGCTAGGGGAGCATGTCGACGGTGAGGCAGGCCTCGGTGCTCGGGATGCCCTGCTCGCTGGCCCGGCGGTCGGCCATGGCCAGCAGGCGGCGGATGCGGCCGGCGATGGCGTCCTTGGTCAGCGGCGGGTCGGCGAGCTGGCCGAGTTCCTCCAGGCTGGCCTGCCGGTGCGCCATCCGCAGCTGGCCCGCCATGGTCAGGTGCTGCGGCGCGTCGGGGCCGAGGATCTCCAGGGCGCGCTCCACGCGCGCACCCGCGGCGACTGCAGCACGCGCACTGCGGCGCAGGTTGGCGTCGTCGAAGTTGGCCAGCCGGTTGGCGGTGGCCCGGACCTCGCGGCGCATCCGGCGCTCCTCCCAGGCCAGCACGGCCTGATGCGCGCCGAGCCTAGTCAGCATGGCGCTGATCGCCTCGCCGTCCCTGATCACCACCCGGTCCACGCCGCGCACGTCGCGCGCCTTGGCGTGCACCTTCAGCCGCCGCGCCGCACCGACCAGGGCGAGCGCCGCCTCGGACCCGGGGCAGGTGATCTCGAGCGCCATCGAGCGGCCTGGCTCGGTCAGCGACCCGTGGGCCAGGAAGGCGCCGCGCCAGGCGGCCTCGCAATCGCACGCCGAACCAGACACCACCTGCCTGGGCAGGCCGCGCACCGGGCGCCCGTAGCTGTCGATCAGCCCGGCCTGGCGGGCCAGGCTCTCGCCGGCCTGCCCCTTGCTCACCCGTACCAGGTAGCGGTTGCCCTTACGCAGGCCACTCGGCGAGAGCACGAGGAACTCGGCCGGGTGCCCGAACACCTCCGAGATGCTCGCGCGCAGGCGGCGGGCCGCCGCACCGGTGTCGAGTTCGGCCTCGATCACGACCCGGCCCTCGGACAGGTGCAGACCGCCGGCGAATCTGAGCAGCGTGGAGACCTCTGCCTTACGGCAGCAAGGCTTGATTACCTGGACTCGGCTGAGCTCGTCCTTCACCACGCCGGTCATCGCCATGCAGCGTCGCTCCCCTGTTCCCCCAGGGGGAGGATCCCCCCAGACCCCCGAGGGGTCCCCTGCGGGGACCCACCCCGGAAAATCTCGGCGTACATTCCCGCCAGCAGCCGCGGGTCATGCTTGGGCGTGCCGTCGGCCGCGGCCACGTCCGCCATCACCAGCCGGGCCCCGAGCATCGCGGCCGCCTTCTCCAGGTCGGCCAGGTTACCGGTTCCCGCCGCCCTGGTGTCGGCAAGGACCACATCCACGGTAAGCCCGGGAGCGTGGCTGGCGAGCACCTCAAGATGCTTATGCGGCGAAAATCCTCCCGTCTCCCCCTGCTGCGGCGCCAGGTTGAGCACCAGCAGCCGCCGGGCCGTGGTGACATGCAGCGCGGAGGCGAGCTCGGGCACCAGCAGGTGCGGTAGCACGCTGGTGAACCACGAGCCGGGGCCGAACACCACCCAGTCCGCGTCGAGCACCGCCCGTACCGCCTCGGGCACCGCCGGCGGGTCGGGCGGCAGCAGCGTGATCGACCGCACCTGGCCCGGCGTGGTGGCGCACTCCACCTGCCCCCGGACCGTACTGACCTCCTCCGGCCTGGCCGGGTCGGCACCGACCACCTCGGCCACGATGTCCAGCGGTACCGCGGCCATCGGCAGCACCCGGCCGCCGGTGCCGAGCAGCCGACCCACCCAGTCCAGGCCCGCGACGGTGTCGCCGAGCAGGTCCCACAGGGCCACGATGAGCAGGTTGCCGACGGCGTGGCCGGCCAGGTCGCAGTCGCCGCCGAACCGGTGCTGCACGACCTTGCTCCAGGTGGTGCCCCACTCGTCGTCTCCGCACAGCGCAGCCAGCGCCATTCTCAGATCGCCGGGGGGCAGGACGCCGAAGTCGCGGCGCAGACGGCCGCTCGACCCGCCGTCGTCCGCGACCGTCACGATCGCGATGAGCTCATCCGTCACCCTGCGCAACGCCGACAGCGACGCTGCCAGCCCGTGCCCGCCACCGAGCGCTACGGCCCTCAGGCCCGTCACCAGATGCTCACTCCCGCCCCAGATCCCGGTGTACCACCTGCACGTCCGCGCCCGTTCCCAGAGCACCCGCGACGCGCGCCGCCAGTTCATCGGCGATCGCCACGCTCCGGTGCTTGCCGCCGGTACAGCCCACCGCGAGGGTGACGAAGCGCTTGCCCTCGCGTTCGTAGCCGGGCAGCACCACATGGAGCAACTCCGCGTAATGACGCAGGAACTCCTTGGCGCCAGGCTGGGAGAGAACGTACTCGCGGACCGGCTCATCCCGCCCCGTCATCGGGGCAAGTTCGGGGATCCAGTGGGGGTTGGGCAGAAACCGGCAGTCCGCGACCTGGTCGGCGTCTACCGGCAGGCCGTATTTGTAGCCGAACGAGACGATGCTGAGCCTCAGTCCGGCCGCCGTGCCGCCGCCGAAGTAGTCGCGCATCCTGGCTCGCAGTTCGTGCACGTTGAGCCGGGTCGTGTCCAGGACGAGGTCGGCGTCGCCGCGTACCTCGCGCAGCAGTTCGCGCTCGGCCGCGATGCCGTCGGTGACCCGGCCGTTACCCTGTAGCGGGTGCGGCCGCCGCTCGCTGTCGAACCGGCGCACCAGCGTGTCCTCGGCGGCCTCGAGGTAGACCACCCGGGCGGTCGCGCCGCGCGCGCCGACGTCGCTGACCGCCGACTTCAGGTCGGTGCTGAAGGCGCGGCTGCGCACGTCGACCACCGCGGCTATCCGGCTGACCGCGCCGTTGGACCTGGCCGCGAGGTCGACCATGGTGGGCAGCAGGCCCGGCGGCAGGTTGTCGACCACGAACCAGCCCAGGTCCTCGAGTGACTTGGCGGCGGTGGACCGCCCCGCCCCGGACAGGCCGGTGATGACGACGATGTCCGCCGGGTCCTCAGCCGTTCTCATGCTTGCTCCCCCGCTTGATTGGAACCCAGGGCGGCCGAGACGGTGGCGGCGAGCCGGGGGCCGATGCCCGGCACCGCCGCGATCTCCTCCACGCTCGCTGCGCTGAGCTTACGCACCGAGCCGAAGTGCTTGAGCAAGGTCTTGCGGCGGGCCGGGCCGAGCCCGGGCACGTCGTCGAGCACGCTGGTGGTGGCGGCCTTGCTGCGCTTGGCGCGATGGTAGGCGATCGCGAACCTGTGCGCCTCGTCCCGCACCCGCTGCAGCAGGTACAGCCCCTCGCTGCTGCGCGGCAGGATGACCGGGTACTCCTCGCCCGGCTGCCACACCTCCTCCAGGCGCTTGGCCAGCCCGCAGACGGCGACGTCGTCGATGCCCAGCTCGGCGAGGGCCCGGGCCGCCGCGTCGGCCTGCAAGGGGCCGCCGTCGACGACCACCAGGTTGGGCGGGTAAGCAAATTTCCTGGCGGCGGTTACCTCGGTCCGTTCGGCCGAAAGATCTTGATCTTGGTCTTCTTCGGGGTCGGGGTCGGGGTCGCCCAGCGTGTCCAGCTCGCCGGTCTTCTCCCGTTCGGCCAGGTAGCGGCGGAACCGCCGGGTGATCACCTCGAAGATCGAGGAGATGTCGTCGGTGCCGTCGAGGCCCTTGATCGCGAACCGGCGGTACTCGCTCTTGCGGACCAGGCCGTCCTCGAACACGACCATCGAGGCGACCACGTGCGTGCCCTGCAGGTTCGACACGTCGTAGCACTCGATCCGCAGCGGCGCGTCGTCCAGGCCGAGGGCCTCCTGGATTTCGTTCAGCGCCTTGCTCCGCGTGGTCAGGTCACTGGCGCGGCGGGTCTTGTGCAGCGCCAGCGTCTGGCCGGCGTTGCGGGCGACGGTCTCGAGCAGGGCCTTCTTGTCGCCGCGCTGCGGCACCCGCAGGATGACCGGGCCGCCGCGGCGTTCGGCCAGCCACTGGGACATGGTGGCCGGGTCCGGCGGGAGCTCGGGCACCAGGACCTCGCGCGGGATGCCGGCGTTGACCGCCTCGGCGTCGGCCGGGGTGTCCGCGTAGACCTGGCCGAGGAACTGCTCCACCAGGCCGGCCCGCGTCACCTCCTCGATCTTGTCCAGGACCCAGCCGCGCTGCCCGCGGACCCGCCCGCCGCGCACGTAGAACACCTGAACGGCCGCCTCCAGCTGGTCCTCGGCCAGCGCGATCACGTCACAGTCGGTGCCGTCGCCGAGCACCACCGCCTGCTTCTCGATGGCGCGCTCCAGCGCCCGCAGGTCGTCGCGGAGCCGGGCGGCCCGCTCGAACTCCTCCTCCCGCGCGGCCTGCATCATCTCGGCCTCGAGACGGCTGGCGAACCGGCTGGTCTGCCCGGCCATGAAGTCACAGAAATCCTGGGCCAGAGCGCGGTGGTCCTCTTCGCTGATCCGCTTGACGCACGGCGCGGAGCACTTGCCGATGTAGCCGAGCAGGCAGGGGCGGCCGATCTGGCCGGACCGCTTGAACACGCCCGCCGAACAGGTGCGCACCGGGAACACCCGGAGCAGCGTGTCGACCGTGTCGCGGATGGCCCAGGCGTGGCTGTACGGGCCGAAGTACTTGGTGCCCTTCCGCTTGGCGCCGCGCATGACCATGACCCGCGGGTACTCCTCGCCCATGGTGACGGCCAGGTACGGGTAGCTCTTGTCGTCCCGGTACTTGACGTTGAACCGGGGGTCGAACTCCTTGATCCAGGAGTACTCGAGCTGCAGCGCCTCGACCTCGGTGCCGACCACAGTCCACTCGACGCCGGCCGCCGTGGTCAGCATCATCTGGGTGCGCGGGTGCAAGCTGGCGAAGTCGGCGAAGTAAGAGTTCAGCCGCTGCCGGAGCGACTTGGCCTTGCCGACGTAGATGACCCGGCCACGCTGGTCGCGGAATTTGTAGACCCCAGGGGACTCAGGAATCTCGCCCGGCGCCGGCCGGTAGCCGTGCGGATCTGCCACGAAGTAACTTTACGCTCCCCGGGGTCTAACGGGTCCGCACTCCAGCCGGCCACGATGGCCTTCGTGGATACGTTCTTTACCGCGGTCGGCCGGCTGTCCGTCCGCTTCCGCTGGGCGATCGTACTGGCCTGGGTGGCCGGCGCCGTCGCGGTCATGGCGCTGCTGCCGTCGCTGTCGAGCGTGACACAGAGCGACAACACCTCATTCCTGCCCGGCAGCGCGCCCAGCGAGCAGGCGGCCCGGCTGGCCTCGCCCCTGCAGGGGGCCACGCTGACCGCGGTCACGGTGGTGGCCGCCCGCGCGGACGGGACGCTGACCGGAGCGGACCAGGCGTTCGTGGCACGGCTGGCGGGCGCGCTGTCGCGGGTCGCCAGGGTCGCCTCGGTGCGAGACGCCGGCCAGTCCGCCGACGGCCGGGCCGAGCAGCTCACCGTGCTGGCCACGCTGGCCCAGTCCGGCGGCCTCGCCACCGCCCAGCAGGCCAGCCTGGTGACCGGCCTGCGTGACGTCATCCGCTCGGCGGAACCGCCGCCCGGGTTCTCGGTGCACACTGCGGGCCCCGTGGCGACCCGGGTAGACACCAACGCCACCTCCACCAAGACCGGCGGCCAGGTCCAGTTGTTCTCGATCATCTTCGTGATCGCGCTGCTCGTCGCGGTGTTCCGGTCTGCGCTGGCACCGCTGATCGCCGTCCTGCCCGCCGTGATCGTGGTGCTGGCCGCCGAGCGGCTCACCGCCGAGGCCGCGGTCCATGGCCTGGGCGTGTCCCAGATCGCCTCGCTACTGCTGATCGTGCTGGTGCTCGGCGCGGGCACGGACTACGCGCTGTTCCTGATGTTCCGGGTACGGGAGGAGATGCGGGCCGGGCTGCCGTGTCACCAGGCGATCGAGCTCTCGGTGACGCGGGTCGGCGAGACAATCACCTTCTCCGCGGGCGTCCTCATCGCCGCGCTGCTGTCGCTGGCCACCGCCACCTTCAGCCTGTACTCCGGGCTGGCGGCGCCGCTGGCCATCGCGATCGGGCTGATGCTCATCGCCGGGCTTACCCTGCTGCCCGCGCTGCTCGCGATCTGCGGCCCGGTCGCGTTCTGGCCGTCTTCGGTCAAGCCGGGCGCCAGGCAGGCCGGGTGGTGGGGGCCGACCTGCTCCCGGATCGTCCAGCGGCCGCTGGCGACGCTGGTCATCGGCCTCGTGGTCTTCTGCGCGCTCGCGGTGGCCTCGGCCGGCTATCTGGCCGCGGGGTTCGGCGGCGCGGTGACCGGACCCCCCGGAAGCGACTCCGCGGTCGGCGACGCGCTGCTGGTCAGGCACTTCCCGCAGACGGCGGTCAACCCGACGCTTATCGTGCTCCGCCTGCGGCAGCCGGCCTGGGCGGCCGCGGCTTCGGTGGCCGCCGCCGGCCGGCAACTGGCCGCCGACCCGGTGTTCACCTCGGTGTCCGGGCCGTTGAACGCCAACGGCACGGCGCTGACCGCGGCGCAGTACGCCGCGCTGTACGCCGCCTACGGCCCGGCACGGGCGCTGGCGGCCTCCGCTGCGGCCCGGGTTCCGCGGGCGGAACTGGCCGCCTACCAGGCCTACCGGGCGAGCGGGTCGTACGTGAGCGCCGACGGGTACACGATCTCGTTCGCGGCTTCGCTGCGGGCGGGGAGTCCGACCACCACCGCGGCGGCCCAGGCGGTGCCCGCCGTCCGGGCCGCGGCCGCCCGCGCGGCGCGGGCCGCCGGGGCATCGGCCTCCGGGGTCACCGGGCAGGCGGCGTTCACCTACGACGTCGCCCAGCTATCCGACAGCGACCTTCGCACCGTCATCCCGATCGCCATCGCCGTCATCGCGGTGCTGCTCGCGCTGGTGATGCGCTCGTTGATCGCGCCTCTCTACCTGATCCTCTCGGTGGTGCTCTCCTACTTCGCGGCCCTCGGGCTGACCGTGCTGGTGTTCGTCAAGGCCGCCGGGCAGCCGGGGCTGACGTTTATCCTGCCGTTCCTGCTGTTCATGTTCTTGCTGGCGCTCGGTGAGGACTACAACATCCTGGTCATGACGCGGATCAGGGAAGAGGCCCAGCACCTGCCGCTGCGGGAGGCGGTCGGCCGGGCGCTCAGCGTCACCGGGACGACGGTGACCTCGGCCGGGCTGGTGCTGGCCGGGACGTTCGGGGTGCTGGCGATCGTGGGGTCGGGCAGCGCGGGAGCGCAGAACGTCAGGACGATCGTCAACGTCGGCGTCGGCCTGGCGCTCGGCGTGCTGATGGATACCTTCCTGGTCAGGACGCTGCTGGTGCCCTCGGCGGCGGTGCTGATCGGGCGGTGGAACTGGTGGCCGTCGGCGCTGTCCCGGGCGCGGCCCGCCGGCGACCCGTCCGGCGACCCGGACGCCTCCTTTACAACGTATAAGTTATTACTTAAGCTGCCATCCGGAAACTTGCTGGCGAGGTTCGGCTCGATGCGGCTGGCGGTGCCCGCCGGGTCGTTGCGCTGGCGGCCGAGCACGCTCATCCACGGCCTGGAGTCACTGCCGGTGCGGCTCGTTCCCTGACCCGCCAGAGCGGAGCCTGGCCGCGTAGCTTCTTGCCCGTCAATCACCCGTCCGGGGCGATGGCGCGGCCTCGTTTCGCTGGTAAACCCTCAATCACGATGAAAACGAGTCCACGGCCCAGGAGATCACGAGCCCGCCAAGGTGGCGCTTGGATGCGGGTTCCTTTGGCCTTTGCCACCACCGCCGCGGTAGTTGTGCTCGCCGGCTGCGGCAGCAGCAAGCCTGCTTACTGCACGGACCGGACCAACCTCAATAATTCAATCAAGGGGCTGACCAGCCTGACCACCAGCAGCGGTATCAGCGGCTTGAAATCGCAGGTCAACATGATCCAAACCGACGCTACCGCGGTGGTCAACTCGGCCAAGAGCGACTTCCCGAGCCAAACCAGCGCCATCACGTCGTCAGTCAACGCACTCAAGACTTCGGTCGGCGCGCTGTCGTCGAGTCCCACCGCTGCGCAGATCGCCACGGTCACCAAAGACGCGGCCAGCGTGGTGAGTTCGGTGAAGAGCTTCTCGGACGCGTCCAGTTCGGCGTGCAGCTGACCACCCAGGCGGCAGCTATCTCACCTCGGCCGGGTGATGGCCTGCTTCTGTCCAGCCGATTGGCTTCAGGGGACCGGTCACGTGCTCGGGGAGGCTCTGATGCCTGAGGGGTTGTCGCCAGGTGAGGTGGGAAAGGAGATCTCCAAGCACCGGGCGCACGCGGAGGAGGAGGAGGAGGAGGAGGAGAAAGAGGGTTCCGCCGAGGCCAAGGGGCGGGACCGGGTGATCACTATCATCGAGGCTGTCCTGCTGGCGGTCGTGGCCGTCCTGGCGGCCTGGTCCGGATTCGCCTCGGCGAAATGGAGTACGCAGTCATCTCTTGAGCTGGCCAAGGCATCGGCAGCCAGGACCGAATCAAACCGGGAAGCCTACCAGGCCGCCGACCTGAAGAATTTCGATGCGCTGACATTCAACGCCTGGTTCACGGCCTATGTCGCCGGCAACAAGGCCGCGATGCGGGTGGCCACAGAGCGTTTCCGGCCGCAGTTCCTGGTCGCGTTCAACGCCTGGCTGGCGACGGATCCGTTCACGAACCCGAATGCGCCGAAAGGCCCGACTTACATGCCCCAGTATGCCCAGCCGGAACTGGCCCAGGCCAACCTGCTCGATGCTCGCGCCGATCAGTACTACGCGCTCGGTGAGACAGCGGGCAGCAATGCCGACGGCTATGTCCGGACCACGGTCTACCTGGCGAGCGTGCTGTTCCTGGTGGGAATCAGCGGCCACTTCCGCGTCCGCGCGGCTCGGACGGGGCTTGTCGCC
>JBKQQQ010001098.1:0-3506 GCA_052144275.1 Streptosporangiaceae bacterium | reverse complement strand
CGTCGCCGAGGGCCGTGATCTCGGCGAAGCTCTCGCGGAGGCAGGCCAGCAGGACCTCGGGGTCCGGCACCGCCGCGGTGTCGATGTTGATGCCGATATCGCAGCGGCCGTTGTAAGACATCAAGGTGGTGTTGACGGAGGCACCGATGGTCGGCCCGAACGCGAACATGCCGGTGACCTCGCTGCCGGCCAGGTAGACCGGCACGGGAGCGCCCGCTACGTTGCTCGCCAGGAAGTCGACGTGCTTGAGGATCCCGGCCACGTAGGCGACGGGCAGCATGTTGAGCGCCCCCGCGATCGCTCCGGTGACCGAAAGCGACGGTTCCTCGCGGGCCGCCCGGGCGACGCGGTGCAGCGCGCGCATCCGGGCGGCCGGGTCCGGTTCCCCTACGGGCACGGTCAGCCGTTGCAGGGTGATCCGGTTGCCCCAGTCGGTGTCCCGCCCGGCCCGCAGGTTGATGGGCATCATGGCCCGCAGGGAGCCGACGGGCGTGTCATGGCGCTCGTGGTACCGGTGCAGCCCCCCGGCGATGGCCGCCAGGTAGGCGTCGTTGACGGTCCCGTCCACGGTCTTGGCCGCCTTCTTCAGCGCGTCCAGGGAGACCTCGATCATGGCGAGCTGACGGGTCATCGCCCGGTCGCGCATGAGGGGTGACAGGGCGGTGGAATTCGGCGCCGCCGTCCGGTAGACCGAACGGGCCATCTCCACGGCGCCGCGGATCTCGCCGATGGGGTCGCGTGCGTAGCGGATCAGGGCCGGGATCGCCGCTCCGGTCCCGAGCCAGGCCAGGCTCGCGGCGCGCCCGGCCATCGAGCCGACGGTGCCGGCGACCAGGCCGGGCAGGTCCGGCGTCTCGCCCGGCGGCACGGGCGGCATCGCTCCCAGGTCCGCGGGTTCGCGCTGCGCATCGGCCACGATCGCCAGCATGCGCATCGCCCCGACGCCGTCGGACAGCGAATGGTGGAGCTTGATGATGAGCGCCGCCTCACCGCCCTCGATGCCTTCGACCAGGGTGACCTCCCACAGCGGGCGGGCCCGGTCGAAGGCGGCCATCGCCGACCGGCGCGCGAGCTCCAGTACCGCGTCCCGCGTGCCCGGCGGGGGAGCGGCGACCCGGCTCAGGTGGAAGTTCAGGTCGAAATGCGGATCGTAGCTCCACCGGGGGACGGTGAGGCGGAGCGGAGACTCGACGACGCGCTGGCGGAGTGAGGGCATCACCCGGGAGATCCGGTCGACGCGCCCGACCAGCACGTCCCAGTCGGGTGCGCGGTCAAGCCAGTCGATAACGACGACCGTCGAGCGGAGCGCGGGGTCGCGTTCCATGTACCAGGTGAACGCGTCGCTCGGCCGCATGTACGCGATGCCGGTCGTCCTCATCTTGCCGACACTAAGACCGAATCGACCGCGTCGGCAGGGCCATTGGTCCCCGGCGGTCCGGCCCGCGGCACTGCCGGTGCGGGCCGCAGGTCCCGCCGGGGAACGCGTGGATTAGAGCCCGTGGATTACTGTCACCTCAGTGGACCGGGCGTCGGACGCGCCGCGCTCGCCTGGCGTTATTACTAGATGAGAACAGCTCGGCCGCCCCGGCGGCGAACTTGCTAAATGCGATTCAGGCCGTCGAGGACCTTGCGCAGCGTGGCCGGGTCGGCGGCAGCCGGATCAGCCTTGACGGCCCTGGCCCCGTGACTGCCCGGCTGCCGCCGGGGTAGCGGCGCGGAGGCTACCTGATCAGCGGAAACAGGCTCGCTTGCGGCTGGAGCGCCATTACCCGTGCTAATAGCGGAAATGTTACTGCCATTAGCGCTGCGCGTTCTCCAGGCCCGGATAAAACGCACCCTCATGCCTGGGCGCCGAAAATTTCGCGTCAGACGGCGAGGTCGTTCTCTATTCGCTTGAGCTGATGGCGGGCGAGAGCCAGATTCGCCTTCGACCGGTCGAGCGCGAGATAGAGGAAAAGGTTGTGCGCGCCGTCGGCGTTCGCCAATAGCCGGATCAGGTGATACTGCTTGGACAGCGTGATGAGGATGTCCTCGATGGTGTCATTCAGGTTGAGCGACTGCATGGTGCGTATCTTGGCCCGGACCACCTCGGTGTTGCCCGCGGCCGCCAGTTCCAGGTCAAGGTACTTGCCGCCGCCCAGGGTGCCGAGCGGCATGCCGCTCTCCCAGTCGACCAGGGCAGCCCCTAGAGCGCCCTCAATGTTCATCGCTTCCTTGAGAGCCGTTTCGATGTTCATGCGCCAAATCCCCTCCGGACATGCGGACGGGTCCCCGTCCGATACAAGTAGGCCAACCCTAGCGAATCCTGACTCCCTTTGTCGTACAAAACTGACATATTCTTATGTTTTACAACATGTGACGCTTGCGCTACTTTGAGTCCTAGTGCTCACCTAGTGGCAGTTTGTAATCGACTGGGAGAATAGCGCGCCATAGTGGTATTGATTGCTGTATATTCCTGCGTGCATCTAGGCCGGGCGAGCGGGTGGTGGAGGGGGATGTGTCCAGCCTTACGGAGTCACTCCGTCAGGTCATGGCGGTCGACGGGGTCCGGGCCGCGGCGCTGATCGATATCGCGACCGGCATGGTCGTACGATCGGCCGGCGAAGAGGGTACCGGTTTCCCGGCGGCCGCGGCCAGCATGGCCGACGAGGCCAGGCTGGCCCGCGGCCTGCTCGGCCCTGGCCGGCCGGGAGGCGACCTCGATGAGATCTCCCTGGTCACCGAGGACCGGCTGCACGTGACCAAGGTCCTGGGCGTCCGGCTGGGCGAGGGCATGCTCCTGTTCGTCGACCTGGACCGGACCCGGGTGAACATTGCCCTGGCCGGGTTGCGGATCGGCCAGCTGGCCCCAGCGGTCCTGGCGTAGCTCATGGACAGAGTGGGATCACAGGACGGCTCGGTCGGCCCCCTCCGGGAGGCGCTCATGGTCTGCGCGGCCGCCGGAATGTCGGGTGTCCTGCGGGTCACCGGCGAGCCGGGCGGAGCGATCCATCTCGCCGACGGCCTGGTGACGGCCATCGAGACGCCGGGTGCGCCCAGCCCCGAGGTCCTCCTGCTCCGCTCGCACCGGGTGAGCGAATCCGGCTGGGACGCGGCCTTCGCCGCCGCCGCCGCGTCCGGTGGCCGGATGAGCGCCGAGCTCACCAGACGTGAGATGGTCGGGTCGGGAGAACTCGAGGGACTGCTGCGGACCGCCCTGGCCGATGCCATGTTCGTGCTGGCCAGCGGGACCGTGGAGGAGTACAGGGCCGAACCGGGACCAGCCGATTGCGTGCTCCCGCTCGAGCCGGGCACGGAACCGGACGGGCTGCTGGCCGAGGCAGTGCGCCGTCTGGCGGTGCTCGCCTTGATGCCCGCCCGGCATGACCGCGACCGGATCGTGGCCGCGGCGGGGGCGGTGCGGCCGGGCGACAGGCTCGGCGACGGCCAGGACGAGATCCTGGCCCTGGCCGACGGGCGCCGGACGCCCCGTGACCTAGCCTTTGCTCTGGGCCGCGGTGTCTACG
>JBKQQQ010001097.1:0-12188 GCA_052144275.1 Streptosporangiaceae bacterium | reverse complement strand
CTGGAGTTCGCGTGTACCGAACTGGTGCCGCGGCTGCGCGCCACCACCGGCGAAATCGCGGCGGTGCTGCACGCGCTCGACGGCGGCTACGTGCCCGCGGGCCCGTCAGGTTCGCCAACTAGGGGCCTGGTCAACGTGCTGCCGACCGGGCGCAACTTCTATTCGGTGGACCCGAAGGCCATCCCGTCCCGCACGTCCTTCCGGACCGGCCTGGCCCTGGCGGATTCGCTGCTGGCCAGGCACCTGGCGGACGAGGGGGAGTACCCGCGCTGCGTGGGCCTGACCGTGTGGGGCACCTCCGCCATGCGCACGCAGGGCGACGACATAGCCGAGGTGCTCGCGCTCATCGGCTGCCGCCCGCAGTGGGACGATGCGTCGCGCCGGGTCACCGGCTTCGAGATCGTCCCGCTGGCCGAACTCGGCCGGCCAAGGATCGACGTCACGCTGCGCATCTCGGGGTTCTTCCGTGACGCCTTCCCGCACGTGATCGCGCTGCTGGATGATGCTATCGGCGCGGTCGCGGCGCTCGGCGAGCCCCCTGAGTCCAACTACCTGCGTGCGCACGCCCTGGCTGACCAGGCCCGGCACGGTGACTGGCGTCGTGCGACGACCCGCATCTTCGGGTCCAAGCCCGGCGCGTACGGCGCCGGCCTGCTCCCGCTGATCGACGCGCGGAACTGGCGGGACGACGCCGACCTGGCCGAGGTGTATGCGGTCTGGGGCGGCTATGCCTACGGCCGCGGGCTCGACGGCGTGAACGCCCGGCCGGACATGGAGGGCGCGTTCCGCCGGATCGCGGTGGCGGCCAAGAACATCGACACCCGCGAGCACGACATCGCCGATTCCGACGACTACTTCCAGTACCACGGCGGCATGGTCGCCATGGTCCGGTCCCTGACCGGGCGCAATCCCGCGGCCTACATCGGCGACTCGGCCGTTCCCGAAGCGCCGAAGACGCGCACCCTGGCCGAGGAAACCCGGCGCGTGTTCCGGTCCCGGGTGGTGAACCCGCGGTGGATCGCGGCGATGCGCCGGCACGGCTACAAGGGTGCCTTCGAACTCGCCGCGACCGTGGACTACCTGTTCGGCTACGACGCCACCGCCGGCGTGGTCCCGGACTGGATGTACGAGCAGCTAGCCGCCTCCTACGTCTTCGACGAGGAGACCCGCTCGTTTATGCAGCGCGCCAACCCGTGGGCCCTCCGCGGCATCACCGAACGCCTGCTGGAAGCCGCCTCCCGCGGCCTCTGGGAGTCCCCCGACGCCAAGACCCTGGACCAGCTGCGCCAGGTCTACCTAGACATGGAAGGCGACCTAGAGTCCCGTGAGTAACCCCCGGACCTGAGTCCAGACCCATCAGCTCTAAGTCCAGGGCCGCGTCCGTTGACGCATACCCGGCCCAGCGCGCTACCCGCCCATGGCCGCGGCCACCCGCGCGTACGCGCCGAGCGTGACCTCCCAGAACTCGTCCACGTCGATGCTCATGGCGACCAGCGCGTTGCCGCCGTCGACCTGGGCGGGAATATCGAAATCGGTCACGGTCATGCCGGCCGTGAGCTGTCCGGCCAGCTCCACCTGAACCCGCGCCGGGATCAGGCCGAACAGTTCAGGCTGCGCCACCCAGGCCACCGCGCAGACGTCATGGACCGGCGGGCCGCCAGGCTCGCTGACCGACCGGTACTGCTCGAGGGCCGGCCGCAGCAGTTCGGTGCCGAGCGGCCCCAGGTCGCCCATCCGCTGCAGCACCGCCGCGGTGGCCCGGGTTCGCAGGGTCACGTCGAGCCCGAGCATGGTGACGGTCCAGCCGGCCCGGAACACCGCCGCGGCGGCCTCCGGATCGGCCCAGATGTTGTACTCGGCGGCGGGCGTGACATTGCCCCGGCTCGCCGACCCGCCCATGATCACGAATTCGCGCACCCAGTCCGCCAGCCGCGGCTCCCGCCGCACGGCCAGCGCGATGTTGGTCAGCGGGCCGGTCGCCACCAGCGTGATCTCGCCGGGGGAGGCGCCCACGGTGTCGATGATGTACTCGACGGCGTGCCCGGCGGCCGGGTTGGCCGCGGGCGGCGGCAGGGTGGCGCCGCCCAGCCCCGAATCGCCGTGCACCTGCCGCGCGTCGAGCGCCGGGCGCAGCAGCGGCCCAGCGCAGCCCGCGGTCACCGGCGTCCCGGCCGCGCCGATGAACTCGCATACCGCCAGCGCGTTCGCCGTCGTCTTGGCCAGCCCGACGTTGCCCGCCACGGTGGTGACGCCGACCAGGTCGATGCCGGGGTGCCCGTGCGCGAACGCGATCGCGAGCGCGTCATCGATCCCGGGATCGCAGTCGAGGATGATTTTCGTGGTCATCGGACTTCCCTCGCTTTGTGTGGTGCCAGGAACGAAGGTACCGAACGGTCTTGGTGCGTGCCCCCGTGACCTTCGTGCGCCGGGGTGTGTAGCCTCATGGGCGAGGAGGTCCGCCAATGCACATCCCACCCATCCCGGCCGTCGAGAACTCGGACCCGGAGATCGCCCGGCTCATCCAGAACGAGGCCCGCAGGCAGTACGAGAAGGCCCGGCTGATCCCGTCGGAGAACTACGTGTCGGTAGCAGTGCTCGAGGCCTCCGGCAGCGTGCTGACCAACAAGTACTCCGAGGGCTACCCGGGCCGCCGGTACTACGAGGGCCAGCAGTTCATCGACCCGATCGAGACGATCGCCAGAGACCGGGCCAAGGCGCTGTTCGGCGTCGACCACGCCAACGTGCAGCCGTATTCCGGCTCGCCCGCGAACCTCGCGGTCTACCTGGCGTTCGCCCAGCCGGGCGACACGGTCATGGGCATGGCGCTGCCGATGGGCGGCCACCTGACCCACGGCTGGCCGGTCTCGGCGACCGGCAAGTGGTTCCGGCCCGTCCAGTACGGGGTCCGTCACGACACCGGCCGGGTCGACCTGGACGAGGTGCGGGACCTGGCGCTCAAGGAGCAGCCCAAGATCATCTTCTGCGGCGGCACCGCGATCCCGCGGACCATCGACTTCCCGGCCTTCGCCGCTATCGCCGCCGAGGCTGGCGCGCTCCTGGTCGCCGACATCGCGCACATCTCCGGGCTGATCGCGGGCGGCGCGCACCCCTCGCCCGTCGGGCACGCCGACGTGATCACCACCACGACGCACAAGACGCTCCGGGGACCGCGCGGCGCCATGATCATGTCCAAGGCCGAGCACGCCTCCGCCGTGGACAAGGCCGTGTTCCCGGGCCTGCAGGGCGGCCCGCACAACCACACCACGGCCGCGATCGCGGTGGCGCTGCACGAGGCCGCGCAGCCCGGGTTCCGCGACTACGCCCACCAGGTGGTCAAGAACGCCCAGGCGCTGGCCGGCGCACTGCTGGCCCACGGCTACGACCTGGTCTCCGGTGGCACGGACAACCACCTGATCCTGATCGACCTCACCTCCAAGGGCATCGGCGGCAAGCCGGCCGCCAAGGCGCTGGACCGGGCGGGCATCGAGACGAACTACAACACGGTGCCGTTCGACCAGCGCAAGCCGTTCGACCCGTCGGGCCTGCGGATCGGCACGCCCGCGATCACCACCCGCGGCCTGGGCGAGGAGCACATGGCGCCGCTCGCCGCCTGGATGGACGAGGCGATCACCGCCGCGACCAAGGACGACGAAGCGACGCTTGACCGCGTCGCCGCCGAGGTCCGCGACCTGCTGGCGTCCTTCCCCGCCCCCGGCTGGAAGCCCTAGGTCCGGTAACCCGGCGGCCAGCCGACCCGCCTGTTACTCGCCCGGCTAGCCGACCCGCCTGCGGCGCTCCGGCGGCTCTCGGGTGCCCAGCACGGGCTGACCGCCGCGCACGCCCTGGTATGTGCCGTCCCAGGGCCAGCGCCCGCGCTTGTCGGCGTGCACCAACTGCAGGCCGCGTATCCGGGTGCCGTAAAACTCGACCGCCAGGTTCAGGTGCGCCCACGGCGCGGCGACCTTGACGACCTCGACCAGCGGGCCGTCGAGCAGGACGGCCTGCGTCCCCGGTTCGGGCGCCTCCGCGTGCAGCAGGTGCGCGGCCACGCCGTTGAGCACCTGCGTGGCCCGGGTCAGGCCCATGCCGGTGATGACCAGCTCGGGCCGCTGGTGCGGGGTGAGCCCCACCGTGTAAGCCCACGGCGGATGGATGCCGTCGCGTTCCACGCCCTGCACGGCCCAGCCGTACATGGCGATTAGCGACCGCATGTGCTCCTGGTAGTCACGCTCGGTGGCGCCCGGATGGTCGCAGATCCAGCACACGCTGGCCTCCCTCGGCATAGTGGTGGGACGACCACCACTATGCCGAGGGGTACTGACATTTTGAGTTATATCAGCTCAGCTAGCGAGCTATATTTGTATCCTTGTTCGAGTAGATGCCGCCGGGGGCGTGACCTGGATCAGTGGCCGGCCGAGATCGGCGTGGTCACGTTCGAGAAGGTGTTGGTTCCCAGCCCGGACGCCGCCACAGCCTTGCTGAGCCAGATGCCGATCTCGTTGTTGGAGATGTGATTGAAGGCGATCTTGACGGTGACGGGCGTGCCGCCCGAGAACACCAGGATCCCGGTGGTCACCAGGTCCTCAGGCGAGGCCGGGGAGTCCAGCGTGTCGCCGTCGACGTTGTTCTTGCCGATGACGTTGCCGATCACCGTGTTGCCGCTGAGGTCCTCGAACTGGCCCGGCTTGATGGTGTGGGCGTGCATTGTCACGCCGGATAGCCCGTTGCCGGCGATGTAGTTGCCCTGGACCAGGTTGTCATACGAGGCGGTGCCGGCTGCCGCGTTCGCGAACAGGACTCCGGCGCCCTCGCCCGCCACGCCATTGTTCGTCACCACGTTGCCCCGGATGACGTTGTCGTAGACACCCGCCACCGACGGCTGCGGCTGGCCCTTGGCATTGAGCGCGTTCGGGTTGTGCCCGGGAACGGTGATCCCGCAGTCGGTCGAGTTGCCGGTGACGATGTTGTTCGCGACCAGGTTGTTGTGCGTGGGCCCGGTATCGTCGCTCAGCAGGACCCCGCCGGAGTTGTCGGCGATGTAGTTACTCGTGATCTGGGAGTAGGCGACGCCCACAAAGTGAACGCCCTCGCCGCAGTCACCGGGAACCTGTCCCTCTGCCGCGCATTCGAAGTAGGTCGACGCAGGCGGCACGCCGCCGCCGAGGTCGTTGTGCACCACGGCGTTGTGGCTGATGGAGATGCCGCTGAGGTCGCCCTCCAGCCCCGCGGCCACGATGCCCTCGCCCAGGGCGTGGGTGACCGTGAAGCCGCTGAACTGGATGTCGGAGCTGAGCATCACCACGGCGGCGAAGATCGTCTGCGTGCCGAGACCGGGGATGTTCACCTGGAATGTCGGGGTGACGCCTGTTTGGTCGATGGTCGCCCGCTGGCCCTGCAGCGCCAGCGGCTTGGTTAGCACGACCTGCTCGTGATAGGTGCCCTGGCAGACCACCACGGTGCTGCCCGGGCGGGCGGCGTTGACGGCGGACTGGATGGTCCGGAACCTAGCCGAGCGGCAGGACCGGTCGGCGCCCCACGGCCAGGCGTGAGGCGAGACGTACAAGGTCTTGTTGTGACCCGCGTTACCCGTGGTGGCGGCTGATGCCGCGCCCGCTTGCGCGGTGACCGCGCCGGCCACCAGCAGCGGCGCCAGCACCCAACCCGAAATCCGCCAGATTCGTCTTGATGTCATCTCTCCCCCTTTGGAGCCTGGCCCGCGCCTTGGGGACGGTTGCTCCGCCGAAGGCCGCGGGCACATCTGACGCTTCAGTCGGCGAGTCAGCGGACACCTTGTGCGGAAAGTCGCACGTCCGCCCGGATCTGCACAGGATCACATGCCGGGGTTTGACCGCTAGGCCGTTCGGCCCTGTGGTCCTGCGAACCCCTACCGCCTGATATGCGGAACTAAGCGCATTATCCCCCAAAACCACTCATTCGCAAGGTCCCGGGCAGATGCAGTGGGGGTCGCGGACGCGTGGCGTCGGGTCCGGGCAGTCAAGACCATCGGCCATCGTTCACGTGAACCCGCTCACCTCAGTAAAGCTAGCTAAGGTGATTGGCATTCTTGTTCGAGTGAACTAATATTCGACCAAGGATGCCGTAACCCGCTTCGGCGCCGACCGCAGTGATCACGGATAGCACTGCCTGCCTGTCTTCCTCCTTGCGGCAGCGACGGATTCGGTGACCCGGCTTGCCTGGGTGACCCGACTAGCACTGCGCGTGCGCAGAGGAGGCGGGTGGCAGAACGTGAATCGGGTGTACGGCGAGCCGGTAGAGGTTCAGGCTAGGAAAGATGGCAGGCCGACCAGGTTCGTGTGGCGAAGCCGGCTGTACACCGTCCGCGCGATTCTGGAGCACTGGGTCATCAACCGGGAGTGGTGGCGAGACCCCGGAGGGCAGGGAACAGAGCCCGGGCAGCCCGAGCTGGAGTTCTGGCGGGTCGAGGCGGCGCCGGGCCAGGGCATGCCCCCCGGGGTGTACGAGCTGCGCCGGGACGCCGCGACCGGCACCTGGACCCTGCGCCGCGGCTTCGGCTAAAGGCGACATACACATGAATGTGGCGCTCTACCTGATAGAGGCGTCTTTGATAAATCTCACAAGCGTCCGGCCAGTTCAGCGCGCCGTCTCGTGATCGAGGCTGTGTACCCGCTCTGACGTCAGGCCCTTACTGGTCCCGGATCCGGGCTTCCTGGCCGCGGATTACTCAGGGTTCTGCGCCAGCCTGGTCCAGGTGGCCAGGTTGGATCGGGTGGTGAGCGTGTCGGGATGCTCGGCGCCCAGGACCCGCTCGCGGACCGGCACCAGCACGGCGTACTGGTCCCGGGCCCCGGCCGCATCCCCTGCCTCCCCGGTCCAGTGGGCCAGGTTGGCGCGGGCGGTGAGCGTGGCGGGGTGCCCGGCGCCCAGGACCCGCTCAAAGACCGGCACCAGCGCGGCGTACTGGTCCCGGGCCCCGGCCGCATCCCCCGCCTCCCCGGTCCAGTGGGCCAGGTTGGAGCGGGTGGTGAGCGAGTCGGGGTGCTCGGCGCCGGAGACCCGCTCGCGGACCGGCAGCAGCGCGGCGTACTGGTCCCGGGCCCCGGCCGCATCTCCCGCCTCCCCGGTGTAGTAGGCCAGGTTGGCGCGGGTGGTGAGCGTCTCAGGGTGCCCGGCGCCCAGGACCCGCTCAAAGACCGGCAGCAGCGCGGCGAACTGGTCCCGGGCCCCGGCCGCATCCCCCGCCTCCCCGGTCCAGCGGGCCAGGTTGTCGCGGGCGGTGAGCGTGTCGGGGTGCTCAGCGCCGGAGACCCGCTCGCGGACCGGCAGCAGCGCGGCGTACTGGCCCCGGGCCCCGGCCGCATCCCCCGCCCGCCCGGTCCAGGAGGCCAGGCTGGCGCGGGCGGTCAGCGTGTCGGGGTGCTCGGCGCCCCGGGCTTCCTCCCGGGCGTGCAAGACCTGCCGCTGCACGGCCAGCGCCGCAGCGTAGCTGCCGCTCGCGCCCAGGTACCGGGCCAGCTGGGCCATGCCATCGCTGACCAGGTCCAGCGCGGCCTGGGCATGCGGCAACAGCGCCGCGAACACCGGCCAGGACCCCGGATCCTCCGGGTCGCCGGGCAGCGCGGCCCCGATCACCAAGGCGGCAGCCCGCCGCCAGGCGACCGCCTCTTCGGGCGGGAGCTGATCCAACGTGATCGCCTGGACCAGCCGGTGCACCGACACCTGCCCGCCCCGCGGCGCACTGATCAGCGAGAACCGCCGCAGCCCCGCCACCGCCTCATCCCGCGCCAGGTCATCGGCCAGCAGCGGCACCAGCACCGGCGCCACCACCGCATCAAGATCCTCAGCTCGCAGCCCGGGGCGCAGCAGCAGGTGCAGCGGGATGTCCTCGGCCGCGCAGCACGCCACCAGCCGCAGCAGCCCCGCCGCCGGGCCCGCCCCGGCCAGTTCGGCGAACGCCAGCGCCCAGGTGGTGGTGACCCGCTTGTCATACCCGGCCGGATCCCCCCGGCCCAGCAGCTCGGCCCGCTGCGCCCGGAACAGCCCCAGGTACCCCGCGACGGTCCGGCCCGAGGCCTGCATGTACGCCCCCGCCTGCTCCAGCGCCAGCGGCAGCCCGCCCAGCTCACCCGCCAGCACCGACGCCGCCGACTCCTCCGCCGGCCCGGTGGCACCGGTGCGGTCCAGCAAGAACCCCGCCGCCACCGCCCGGTCCAGCACCGGGACCTCCAGCACCTGCCGGCCCGGCCAGGACCCGAACTGGCTGGTCATCACCACCCGCCCCCCGCCCGCCGGCGGCACCAGCCCCGCCACCGCCGCCGGATCGGGCACGTTATCCAAGACCAGCAGCCAGTCATCCCGCCGGGCCAGCACCGCATGCACCCGCCCCACCGGATCGCCCCCGCCCCCGGTCGCCAGATGCGCGGCCAGCTCGGCGAACCCCGCCGCCAGCCCGGCCGGATCCTCGGCCGGCAACTGCCACGCCACCCCACAGCGGCCCAGCTGCCGGTAGGCGTACTCCACCGCCACGCTGGTCTTGCCCGCACCCCCCAGCCCGCACAGCACCACCACCCCCGGCCCCCCACCCCGGCCAGCCAGCCGGGCCTCCAGCCCGGCCAGCAGCTCCTCCCGGCCCGCCAGGAACACCGGCCGCGGCGCCAGCCGCACCGCCACCCCCAGCTGCCCGCCACCCGCCGCCGCGGCCCGGTCCCCGCGGGCTCCCGCAGTGCGCTGCAAGGTCATCAGCGCCTGGAACAGCAGCATCTCCAGCCGGTCCGGGGAATCCACCCGCTGCACCGTGATCCCGGCGTCCTGCACCCGCTCCCGGAACGCCCGCTGCCGCTCCCCGTGCACCGGATCGGACAGGAACACTCCCGGCAGCGGCAGGACCGCGTTCTCATCCAGCACGAACACCAGCCGCGGCAACCCCAGCTCCCCGGCCGCGGCGAACTCCAGCTCCGTATACGAACAGCCCGGCTCATCCCGGACCGGCGAGCCGTACCGGAACCCGATGATCCCCGCGTACACATCGGCCTGCCCGACCTGCTCCCGGCAATACCCGGCCGGCTTGTCCTCCCGCGCAGTGAAATACGCCATATCCGCCACCACGCCGCCCGCCCGGGACACCGCCTGCTCCGCCGCCGCCACGAACGACCGGCCCGCCGGATATTCGCGCAACTCCGACGTATGACTCAAGAACACCCGCAACGGCCCCTCCACAAACCGTCACGCTACCGCTACCCGCCAGCCGCGCAACCCGCAACTGGCCAGGCACCCGCCCGCTCCGGCCCGGACACACACCGCCCGGCTCACCCGCACACCGGCCGTACAAGACTCCGCCCGCCCGTGCAGGTGGATTTCCCCTCGTAGAGCAGGTAGAGAGTCCGCATCACAACCACGGGTTCTGTGCGCCCCTACCGCGGCTCGGGGAAGGGCATGAATGTGACATCGTGGACCAAAGAGCGGGCACGCTGCCACATCCATGTGTCCGCGATGTCCCGCAGCCCCTGTCGCCCCGCCCGGTTCGGGCTATTCTGTTCTGATTGTCAATGAATGTGGCTCTCTACCCGAAAGAGGCGTCTTTGACAGATCCCACATCCGGTTGGCCAGTTCGGCGCGCCGCCTCGTGATCGAGGCCACTTACCCGCTCTGACGGCACGCAGCGGTGGGAGATCACCTCCACCGGAGTGGGCACGTTGTTGCATCCGTACCTATCCGGCCTGGGCGCCGGGGGGGCAAGTGTCGGGAGGGGACAGGGTGGTCGATGTGGTTATGGCGGCGGGGTAGGGGTGCCCAGGCCGGCCAGGTAGGTAGCGAGCAGGCGGCGGCACGTCATATCCCAGCCCGGATCCGGCCCTCGCGGCTGGGCGAGCATCGCGCCGAATACGACGATCTCACGCGGGGTCACATTCTGCCTGATGGTGCCGTCCGCCCGCCCGCGGTCGATGATCTGCCGCAGGATCTTGTGGATCTGCTCGCGAAGGGCACGGGTCTTCGGCGACCTCAGCGGCGGTCCGCCGTGCAGCGGCAGCACGAGCTCGTTGCGCTGGCTGATCGCCGCCTCGATGAATCGCCGCAGCGCTTCGGCCGCCGTCGTGGCGCCGCGCTCGGCAGCCTGGGCGTTGGCCAGCACCTGCTCGAACGACACGTGGGTGAGGTAGTCAAGCAGGTCTTCCCGGCTGGGGAAGTGCCGGTAGAGAGTTCCGATGCCGACTCCCGCGTCGGCCGCGATCGTGGCCATGGGCACCCGCGGGCCCTCCCGGTGCACGGCCCCGGTCGCCGCCCGGACGAGGGCCTCGTGGTTACGGGCCGCGTCGCTGCGCGGTTCGCGTGAACTGCGCATGGCGGCCATGTGTTTATTGAACCTCTCGCTTCCGCCGCCGGTACGTGCGTTACACTCAAACGGACGAAATCCTCCGGATTTCGTCGGCTTCCGGCCGAACTCATCCGCTTACCGCCACCGCCACCGCCATCGAAGCCGCAAGGAGGCAGCATGCCGTCTCAGCCTGCTCCGATCCCGCCCGACGACCCGTCGCGCGGGCTCACCGTCGCACGGCCAGACGAAGATCAGAGCCTGCCGCACATCGGGCTCGTCGGAGACACCTACACCATCCTCGTCACCGGCCATGACACTGCCGGCCGGTACACCCTCATCGACATGCACGTCCCGCCGGGCGGAGGGCCGCCTCCGCACCGGCACGACTTCGAGGAAATGTTCACCGTCCTGGACGGGGAGGTCCAGGTGACGTTCCGCGGCGAGACCATCGTCGCCCGGGCCGGCCAGACCATCAACGTGCCGGCCAATGCGCCACATGCCTTCACCAACGCCGGAGAGGCACCCGTGCGGTTGCTGTGCCTGTGCGCGCCGGCCGGGCAGGAAGAGTTCTTCACCCTGGTCGGCCACCCGGTGGCCACCCGGACCGAGCCGCCGCCGCCGCTGGACGCCGAGGCGCAGGCCGCGTTCATCGCGAAGTCCATGATGCTCGCCCCGCAGTACAAGACCGAGCTGCTGCCACCGCCCAGCCACAGCTAGCGGATCGTGGCAAATCGAACTGGCCGCGGCGGGCAGCGCCGCGGCCGAGACGAGCGGGCCGCCCCCGGCGCCGGGCGAACCCGCATGAGCCGCCGAGTTCAGTTCGACCGGTACGGCCCGGTCGACGTCCTTCACGTCGCCGAGGTCCCGCGACCGTCGGCGGGCGAGGGGCAGGTCCTCGTCGAGGTCGCCGCCGGCATCAATCCAGGCGAGATCGCTATCCGCAACGGCGCGATGGAAGCGATGTTCCCGGCCACCCTGCCGTCCGGCCAGGGCAGCGATTTCGCCGGCTGGGTCGTCGAAACGGGGCCGGGAGTCACCGGGTTCGCGCCCGGCGACGAGGTCATGGGGTGGTCCGACCGCCGGGCGGCGCAGGCCGACCATGTCCTGTCCGATCCGCGTCACCTGATCGCCAAGCCGCCGGCCCTGGACTGGATCCGGGCCGGAGCGCTGCGGGCGATCGGCGTCACGTCATTCTCGGCCGTCCGGGCCGTCGCCATCCGGGCCGGGGACGTGGTGGCGGTGAGTGGCGCCACAGGCGGTGTGGGAGGACTCGCCGCACAGCTGGCTCGCCGCGCCGGTGCCCGGGTCCTGGGCATCGCGAGCGCCGGTCACGCTGACCTGCTCAGAGCCATAGGCGTCGAGCCGGTCGCCTACGGCGACGGCCTGGGAGACCGGCTGCGCTCGCTCGCCCGAACGGGATCGACGCCTTCGTCGATGCCCACGGCGGCGGCTACGTCGATCTCGCCGTCGCACTGAGGGTCGCGCCGCACCGGATCGACACCATCATCGACTTCGACGGCGCTCAGCGTCATGGCGCGAAGACCGACGCCAGCGCGCAGGCCAGCGATCCGGACATCCTCGCCACGATGGCCGAGCACGTCGCCTGGGGCCGCCTGACGATGCCGATCGCCGCGATCTACCCGCTGGAGCAGGTGCGTGCCGCCTACACCGAGCTGGCGGGCGGCCATGTCCCCGGCAAGATCGTACTGTCTACCGTGACGCCAGCCGGCGCCCCGCCGCGCCGGGGGTGACACAGAGGGTCTCCCAGCGTCCAGCTTCTCCCCGTGCCAGGACGTGGCTCCCGCAGGCTGGCCGCACGCTGGCTTGGCATGACGTGACGTTCTGCACAGAAGAGGCATCTTGGCTAAATCCCCCAACCGTCCGGCCAGTTCAGTGC
>JBKQQQ010001096.1:0-15754 GCA_052144275.1 Streptosporangiaceae bacterium | reverse complement strand
GGGCGCTGGTCCAAGCCGCCATCGATTGGCGTAGAGCGGGTTTGATCAGGCCCATTCCGGAGGCTGAGCTCCAGTTGCTGTATCCGGCGTACCTTCGGATTATTCGGCCCGACCTCGACCCTACTCCGGAGCAGTATCAGAAGGGGCTTGCTTGGGCGCGCCAGCCGGTGGCATCGAGCGTTGCGCTCCTCACTCTAACCGCCCAGGACGTTGGCCGGGCCTTTGAGGCGTTCGACTATGTCGTGACCTATGTCGACGGAGAGGGCGAGCGGGAAGCTGTCGCTGTCCCTGACACAACATGGGTTTACCTTGCTTCAAGCCTGCCTCCCCGGGACTTGATCCGCGTCGGCATCGCGGGCTTTCGGCGTGACCAGGTTTCCATGGCGGTACGCGCCTGGTCCAACGCAGTGAATGGTGATGACCCTGACCCTGCGGCTGAGGCCGCACTCCAACTCGGAATGCACTTTAGGGATCAAGACGACGATATGCAGGCTGGGCATTTCCTGCAGCTCGCCGTCGACTCTGGATATCCAAAGGTAGCACCGCGGGCAGCGTTCACGCTGGGCGCACTCTGTGCGCATCGAGGTGAGTTTGGCAAAGCTCGGGACCTGCTTCAGCAGGCGCTCGATTCAGGCTCCCCGGAGCTAGTGCCGATAGCGGCTTCTGCACTCAGCCTCGTTCAGGCCGATCTTCAGGACTTCGAGGGAGCCTGGGCTACTTTCCAGCAGGTGCTCGATTCGGGCCAACCCCAGAGAGATGCCCTAGGAGCTGCGCAATTCGGGTCCATCATGGCGAAGCATGGCTACTGGGAACGCGCCAGGGTTGCCTTGGACTTTGCGATTGACTCAGGTGACCCAATGGTGTATCCCCGCGCTGCCTGGAACTTGGGTAGAGCAGCTATAGAGGTGGATGACTTCGACACGGCGCGGCGAGCTCTCCAACAGGCGATTGACTCGGGCGATCCGCAACGCGCTCCAATGGCGGCAAACAGCTTGGGCCTCATTCTCGTGCAGCAGGGGGAACCGGAGGCCGGGCTGCTGCTACTCCAGCAGGCGATGGAATCTGACTACCCAGAAGCGGTCACCCTCAGTGCCCGAAATTTGGTCGCTCTTTGCCGACAAAACGAGGACTGGGAAGATGCCCAAGTCATCTATCGAAGGGTTATGGAGACTGGCGATACGCAAGTGGCTTCCTCGGCAGCGCTAAGCCTTGGGAATCTTCTACAAGGCGAGGGTGATGTAAAAGGCGCGCGCGCCGCCTATGAGCGGTGCATCCAGATGGCCGCACCGGACACGGCGACTGCTGCAGCGCTGAACCTCGGGAGCCTTATGGGCCGAGCAGGCGACGCCGAGGGCGCCCAAGCCGCCTACGAGACCGCACGACATCTAGCCGCCGATGAGATGCGTCCTGAGGCGTTGTTGGGCCTTGCAGCCGCTCTGGTAGAACAGGGAGATTACGAGGCAGCAAGTCGGGTGTTGCAGGAGACGATTGAGTCCGGTGATCGAGACCAGGCTGCGTTGGCAAGCGTCTACCTCGCAGAGCTGGTGGCGGAGCGAGGGGACCTTACGACTGCTGAACGGCTACTCCGCCGGGCGGCTGAGTCAGGCATCCCCGAGGGGGCGCTACTCGCGGCAAAGTTCGCACGACTGAGTGCGGATCGAGGTGATCTCGAAGCTGCAAGGACTTGGTTCGGTCATGCCATCAGTTCCGGCCATCCCGATGCCGCACCTAGTGCCGGCATTGGCCTGGGAGTCCTCCTTTTGGAGCAGGGCGATCGCGAAGGAGCTCGATCTGCCTTTGAGGTGGTGATAAAGTCCGGGCATACTAAGTACTCTCCTATGGCAGCCTTCAATCTCGGACGGATTCTCGAGGATGCGGGAATCGATCCTGAGGACACACGCGCGGCGTTCCAGCAAGCGGCCGACAGCGGTCATCCTGATATCGCGCCCAAGGCAGCAAGAAACCTTGGCCTGTTCCTTTACCGGCAGGGAGATTTTGACGGAGCCATAAATGCACTGCAACGTGCGATTGGCAGCCATCACCCTGACCAGGCCCCCCACGCAGCACGCGACCTAGGCGCGGTCTTTGGCAGCCGTCGTGATTACAGAGAGGCCGAGCGTGCCTATCGTCTGGCGATCGATTCAGGAAGTCATGAACACGCACCCCTGGCCTGGTCGGACCTGGGGGCGCTACTGATCGAGAAGGGGGACCACAAAAACGCACGAAAGGCGCTTCAACGTGCGATCGAATCAGGTCACCCGTCGGCTGCGGCGCACGCGACGTCGAACCTCGGGGTCGCGCTAATGCTCCGGGGTAATCTCAAAAAGGCAGCCGAGGCATTTAACCGCGTACTCCTTTCCGGCGACGACAATGCAGTTCCCATGGCCAGCTATTATCTTGGAGTGATCTCCGAGCGACGGCAAGATTTTGTAGGCGCACGCGTATACTACGAGCAAGCCCGCCATTCTGGTAACGACCAGGCAGCATCGATGGCAGACGAACAGCTCCGCAGCCTTCCTCGGGTATTTGAACTGCACTCGCGGCGTCCGGAAGAGATGGCAAGAGAGCTTGGCGAGATTGGACGGATAGTCGCGGGCCTTGATGCTTCAGGGGATGCCGCAAGTGGTGACAAAGAGTCCCCGGATGCGTGAATCGAACGGCTTCCCGAGTCTGCTTTACTCTTCATTCTATGAGCAGACGGACGCTGCCCGGGCGTTCCGGCTTAAGTCTGCTAATTGACGCCAAGGTGGAATCATTCGGGTTCGTCCGACTGCTGAACAGCTGGCCGCACCGCGTTAATTTGGGCAATAGCATGCTCTCTCATGCCGCGTATCGCGCGCCTGCTCCAGCAGGATAGGCCCGTGCATCCTCTTGATGTTGCCTCAACCGGACCAGGATCTGGAGCAGCGAGCCGTGAGTCTGCAGCCAGCCGATGATGGATTGAGGGTCGGTCCCGTGGTGATGCCGGTCAGCAGTGTGACGCTGAGCGACGGGCACGGCCGGGAGAACGCGCGCCGGCCCGTTCTGGGCCGGCTCGGGGAGCTGGGCGCTTGCCCGCCAGGGCACGCAGATCGCGTTGATCCGGGTTGCCTGCACCGGGCCACGTGCGGGTTAGTGCTGTCGGTCGGGTCCTCAGGTAAGGGCCAGTGCTATCGCCAGGGCCTGGTTCACGCCACGCATGGAGGCCGGTGACAAGGCGCCGAGGTATTCGCCGAGCTCGTCCTTGCCCAGCTGCTCGATGCAGTCTGCGTTGGCGTATCCGGTGAGCGGGTCGGCCGGGGAGAGCTTGACCCAGGTCGGCAGGTCACGCGCAGTGGTGGTGAGCCTGATCGCGATGATGTCATCGAGCAGGCGGTTGCGCGCGTTGTTGGATACCACAAGCCATGGCTTGAGGCCGTATCCGAGGTCGCAGCGATAGACCTGGCCTCGTTGCGGGCTGGCGGTCACGTGAGCGTGTCGCGCTCTTGCCGGGCGCGGCGGCGCGCGCGCAGCACGGCGGCTTCCTCGGCCGACTCGTACGGGTAGTGCGGGTTGTCGGCGACCGCGGCAGCGTACCCGGCTTCCAGCTTGTCGGCCTGGAGTCGCCGCCACGCACTGTGAATGGCGTCCTGGATGGCAGCGGACCGGCTCGGGTAGTGCCCGGCGAGTTCGGCGAGCTCGCGGGACGTCTCCTCGTCGAGCCGGACTGTCATCGCGTTTGTCATACTCATATGATACCACGTCAGTCATACATACACGCGTCGCCGCATTCAGCGATGAGGCCAGCCAGCCCGCCGGCCGGGCACACAGAACTGACGCATATGCGCATGGCCGGGCAGGAGGGGACGCTGACACCGGGCCACGCGTAATCCGGCGTTCCGCGTGCATTGCCCTGACCGTAGCGTTCCGACGCCGGTCACTGATAGTGCTGATGACGGCCGATCTGGGCCACGGTAACGCTTCGCCAAGCTGCACGCCCACGATAGTGCCGGGGGCTCGCGGGAGGGCGCCGCTACAACCGTGGTCACGATCGATCGGTGGCGCGAGATGCGCGTGGCGAGCGAACGCCTAACACCCGGGTATGCGCGCCAGGTCAGATAAGACAGCTGGGGAACCGTGCGGCGCGGATCTGCCTGTCATCTATCAGCCAGTTGCTGCGCCGCGGTTGGCGTCCGCGGGAGTGGTGTATGGCCCCCTCTGGCCGTTTCATTACATTCAGCCAGCTGAGCATAGGGTTGGCAGCATGACGCTGCGGCTTGTTCAGATTGCGATGAATGCCCGGGATGACTCCGCGGTCGGCCGGTTCTGGGCGGAGGCGCTCGGCTGGGGTGTTTCCAGCGAGGAACCCGGCGTGACCAACGTCGAACCCGCGGGCTTCGCCTATCCCGACCCCGTCGCCGTCTGCATCGACGTCCTTGCCGTCCCGGAACCCAAGACGGTGAAGAACCGCGTGCACCTCGACCTCGCCACCACCTCAGCGGCCTATCAGGCGGACCTGGTCGCGCGCCTGCAGGATCTCGGCGCGACGCCCGCCGACGTGGGCCAGGGCGACGTCTCATGGACCGTCCTGGCCGACCCGGAGGGCAACGAGTTCTGCGTGCTGGCGCCCTGGCCGGGCGGCCGGGACACCGGGCCAGTGGCCGCGGTGACGGTCGACTGCGCGGACCCGCGGGCCATGGCCCGGTTCTGGGACGAGGCGATGGACTGGACCCTGCACCAGGTGACCGGCGATCACGCGGTGCTGCGCTCGGCCAAGGGTGCCGGACCGTATCTCCAATTCCTCCGCACGCCCGACATCAAGACCGTGAAGAACCGCGTCCATCTCGACCTGCGGCCCTACCCCGGTGACGATCAAGCGGCAGAGGTGGCCCGGCTGCGAGCACTCGGCGCCACCGACATCGACCTCGGCCAGGGCGACGTCCCGTGGACGTGCCTGGCCGACCCGGAGGGCAACGAGTTCGACGTCCTCACCCCGCGCTGAAGCGGAGCCTCTTTCCGATATGACAATTGAGGTGATTCCACCTGAACGGATCACGAGGTGAACCTCTCATACACCACGATCATGGACATGGCCCTGCCGCGTGTCAGTAGACGTGACGCACACCAGTTACCGACCCTGCGGGGCAGCGGTCCGGTACGTTTGATGTGTTAGGTACCCGGGGGTCGGCTGATGCCCTGATGTGGTAACGATCTTGTGTATTTGCTCCGGGATTCGGGTCGACGGCCCTGATCCCGGACGTCACGGACGCGACCCGGCCGAGCGATGCGGCCGCGATGAACACGATGACGACGCCAAGCGCGGTGAAGAAGCCGAGCCGTTCCATGATGCGCATGTACACGGTCGAACTGGCCGGCGAGCCGTCCATGGTGACGTGGTCGTTCCACAGCGGGCTGAGCCCGGTCCCCAGGGTGAACCAGGCGCCGGCCGCGGCGGCCAGCAGCGCGCCGAACAGCGCGATGTGCCTGCCCGTGGCGACCATGAGCAAGAAGCCGCCGAGGAAGACCGCCGCGCCGGGCAGGATCTCCAGCCACAGCCGCGCCGTGTTATAGGTCCAGGCGGTATCCGGCGTGTAGGCGAAGTGGAAATAAGGTCCGATGAAGGGGATGAGTGCTCCCCACAGCCCGAGCAGGACCAGCAGGAATCCACTGAAAGCTCCTCTACTGCGCCGCATTTGCAGCATCCCAGCCATGGCTATCACTTCCCGAGTGAGTCACTTTTTTTGCTGTGCGGGCCTTGACCGCACCGCCCCTACCCGGAGGAGGACGCTGTATTCCGATGCCGCGGGGTATCGTTCGCGACGTGGATACGCTGCCCCTCGGGGGGGACGCCCCCCCTGACCCCCCGGACAGGCGCCGCGTGCCGCGTACCGACGTGCTGCTGGCCGATCCCCGCCTGGCCGACGCCGAACGCAGGCTGGGCCGGGCACTGGTCAAGGCGGCGGTGGGCCGGGCCCAGCAGCGGGCCAGGGCCGGGCGGATCGCCCCGGAAGAGGTCGCGGACGCGGCCGTGGCCGAACTTCCCGCCCGGGCCGCCGCGCTGACCCCGGTGATCAACGCGACCGGGGTGCTCGTGCACACCAACCTGGGACGGGCGCCGCTGTCCGCCGCGGCCGTGGATGCGATCGTGGCCGCGGCCGGCCACTGTGACGTGGAGTTCGACCTCGCCGCAGGTGTGCGGTCCCGGCGCGGCGCGGGGGCCCTCGACGCCCTGGCCCGGGCCGTCCCTGCGGCCGAGGCCGTGGCGGTGGTCAACAACAACGCGGCCGCCCTGGTACTCACGGCCACCGCGCTGAGGCGCCCCGATGTCGACGAGATCGTGGTCAGCCGGGGCGAGCTGATCGAGATCGGCGACCGCTTCCGGCTGCCCGACCTGCTCGAGGCGACCGGTGCCCGGCTGCGCGAGGTGGGCACCACCAACCGGACCACGGTCGCGGATTACGCCGAGGCGACCGGGCCGCGGACCGCCTTCATCCTCAAAGTGCACCCGTCCAACTTCCGCATCGAGGGCTTCACCGCCGCCGCCACCGTCCCCGAGCTGGCCGGGCTGGGGGACGTGCCCGTGGTGTTCGACATCGGGTCCGGGCTGCTCGCCCCGCACCCCTTGCTGCCGGACGAGCCCAGTGCCGCGACCGCGCTGCGGGACGGCGCCGCCCTGGTCACGGCGAGCGGCGACAAGCTGCTCGGCGGCCCGCAGGCCGGGCTGCTGTTCGGCCGGGCCGGCCTGGTGCGCAGGCTGACCCGGCACCCGCTGGCCCGGGCGCTGCGGGTGGACAAGCTGACCCTCGCGGCGCTTGAGGCCACCCTCGCCGGACCGGTACCGCCGGTAGCCAGCGCGCTGGCCGCCGACCCGGCTTCCCTGTTCGACCGGGCCGAACGGGCCGTGGTGCGTCTGGTCGCGGCAGGCCTGGACGCCCGGGTGACGGCGGCCAAGGCCGCCGTGGGCGGCGGCGGGGCACCCGGCGTGGAACTGGACAGCGCGGCCCTGAGCCTGCCGGAATCGCTGGCCGCGGCGCTGCGCTGGGACGATGCGGTGGCACAAGGCGAGCGCCCCGCTGTGGTAGGGCGCCTCGAGGGAGGGCGCCTCCTGCTAGATCTGCGCTCAGTTTCTCCGGAAGACGACGAGCGCCTGGTCCACGCCATCCTCACGGCCGCAAAAGCCGCGCCTAAGGCGATTTCATGATCGTGGCCAGTCCGGGGCGAATAACGCCCGTTTCTGGCCATGATCATGGTCGCGAGGAGCAGTCGTGCAGGTGATCGCCACGGCGGGGCATGTCGATCACGGGAAGTCGGCCCTGGTAAGGGCGCTGACCGGGATGGAGCCGGACCGGTGGGCCGAGGAGCGGCGCCGGGGGCTGACCATCGACCTGGGGTTCGCCTGGATGACGCTGCCCGGCGGGGAGCGTGTGGCCTTCGTCGACGTGCCCGGGCACGAGCGCTTCGTGCCGAACATGCTGGCCGGCGTCGGCCCGGTGCCGGCCGTGCTATTCGTAGTGGCGGCCGACGGCGGCTGGATGCCCCAGTCCGCCGAGCACCTGGCCGCCATCGACGCGGTCGGCATCAGGCACGGCCTGCTCGCGGTCACCCGGTGCGACCTGGCCGACCCCGGACCGGCGACACGGCAGGCGCTCGACGTCGTCTCGCGTACCAGCCTGAGCGCGGTAGAAGCGGTGGCGGTGAGCGTGGTCACCGGCGCCGGGCTGCCGGAGCTGCGGGACGCGCTGGCGCGGCTGGTGGCGGCGCTGCCCGCGCCCGGCCCCGCCGCCCCGGTCCGGCTCTGGGTGGACCGGTCGTTCAGCATCCGGGGCAGCGGCACCGTCGTCACCGGCACGCTGCCGGCCGGGACGATGACCGCCGGCCAGGAACTGCTGCTGACCCCGTCCCTGCGGCCCGCCAGGATCAGGGGCCTGGAATCGCTGAACGAGCCGGTCACGTCGGTCACCGGCGTCGCGCGCGTCGCGGTCAACCTCCGCGGCATCCCGGCCGGCTTCCCGGCGCGCGGCATGGCCCTGATCGAGGCAGGCCGCTGGACGCTGACCAAGCTGGTGGACGTCCGGCTATCGCAGCCCCCCGAGATGACGGTGCCTCCCGAGATGACCCTGCACATCGGCTCCGCCCGCACGCAGGCCCGGGTTCGTCTCCTTGGGCCCTCGGCGATCGCGAGGCTGATGCTGCGCGACGCGCTTCCGCTGCACGTCGGCGACCGCGTCCTGCTCCGCGACCCGGGCAGCGCGGGCGTGGCGATCCTGGGGGCGACGGTGCTCGACGTCACGCCGCCCGCGCTCGCCAGGCGCGGCGCGGCCGCCGCGGCCGGGGCCGAGCTCGCCGCGTGGCCGGACCTCCCCTCTGCCGCCGACCTGCTGCGCCGCCACGGCTTCCTGCGGGTCGGCGCGCTGGCTGCCATGGGCGTTCCCGGCGGCCCGCCGCCCGTGGCGGGTGACTGGCTCGCCGACCCGGACCGCTGGGCCGGCCTGCGGCGCCAGCTGGCCGAGGCGGTCGCCGCCCACGTCAAGCGAGACCCCCTGGCCATCGGCATGCCGCCCGAGGCCGCCCGCGCCGCCCTCAGCCTGCCCGACCGGGCGCTGATCGAGGCGCTGGCCCAGGGCCAGGTCCAGCTCGAGGATGGCTACCTGCGGCCCCCTGAGCCACCGAAGGTCCTCCAGTCCGGGCCTTCGCTGCCGCCGCGCCTGGTGGCGGGGGTGCGGGCCGTCCTGGCGGACCTCGCGGCGGCGCCGTTCATGGCCCCGGAAGCGGGCCGGCTGCGGGAACTGGGGCTCGACCCGCGAGCGATCGCCGCCGCCGCGCGGGCCGGCCTGCTGCTGCGGGTGACCGAGCAGATCGTGCTGGCCCCGGGCACGGAAGCCGAGGCGGCCCGTATCCTCGCCAGGCTGCCGCAGCCGTTCACCACCGCAGAGGCCAGGCAAGCGCTCGGCACCACCCGGCGGGTCGCGATCCCGCTGCTTGAGTACCTGGACCGGGCCGGGATCACCCAGCGCCTCCCCGACGACCGCCGCCGCCTGCGGTTAGGACCGGGTCCAGCCCCGCGCGGTGCGGGTGAGCTCGCGGAAGCCAACGGTGGGCAGGAAGGCGCGGTAGTCGTCGTAACGGCATCCGCCGGGGTCGGTGCCTTCCAGCCAGGCGTAGTCGAGCAGCCGGCTGACCCGGGCCGGGCCCAGCCAGTCGGCGGCCTGCCCGAGCAGCCAGGACCCGACGCCGCGGCGACGGTAAGGCGGCACGACGTGCAGGTTGCCGACATCGGCCCACCCGGCGTGCCGGGACAGTCGTTCTCCCTCCGCCAGGGTGTCAACCTCGATGTAGCCGATCACCTCCTGGCCGAGCGCGGCGGACAGGCGGCATCCGTTGATCCCGACCGAGCGGCGCGCCGTCAGGCCAGGGACCGGCGGACCGGCCGGCGTTCACCGACGCGCTCATGCCGGGCACGACCGCCTCGGCGTGGGCGTTGACGAGCCGGGTGAGCTGGTCGCGGTCGTCGCGGCGGAACGGCCGCACCTGGACTGATGACATGACGGGGCCTCCTGGGCATGCTGAACTGGGGGAGGCCGCTACCTGTGCGGTACAGCTGGCATGTTATCAACCTGGTCCGGAGCCGCCATGACGCTCGAGATCCCGCCCCCTCCGCACTTCGCCCGTTAGAGGTCAGAGCCTGTGACGGGTCACAGGCTGCGGAACTCGGGGGAGCGACGCAGAGCGTCGGCCACGCGGCGGGCGGTGCCGAAGGTACTGACGATGCCGATGAGGCCGCCGCCGTGGACGCGGAAGACGGAGGCGCCCGGTTGGTCGGTGATCGAGATGGTCGCGTAACTGAGCGGGCTCTTCCGCACGGTGACCCGGTGATCGCCGTTGCTCTCTACCTGGTAGCCAGGGCCGAGCCGACGGCTGAGCACGGTGACGACCTCGCTAGGCGTCACGTTCTTGCGCGGCACCCTTACCTTCGGCATGACGTCAAGGGTAATGCCGCCGACGGTCCAGGCCGCAAGTGCGGACGCGGTCACGCGGCCAGCCACGCGACGGTGTCGGGCGGCAGGCTGCCGCAGCCCCGGCAGGTCACCCACGCCGTCGCCGTCCGCGTCGGCGAAGCTGCGCGGGTACACCTCGTAGACGACCGCGTCTTCCCACCACACGTGCCCGCCGTCGCTCACGCGTCCCGCTTGTCCCGCTTGTCCCGGACGTATCGACCGGGGTCAAGCCTACGATGCGCTTGAAATGCCTGGTGTCGCCTGGACTCTTGAGGCATTCCGGGCCGCGGTCACCCTGTGAGGGAGGCGGATGGCGCGATGCGGCCTGGGAACCTGAACGTCAACGGCACGGCCCAGTCCGCCTCGCCGAGGGGCCTGCCGAAATTCCGTATTCCCAGGGCGCGGTGCTGCGCCATAGGCGTCCAAGGGGCGATCAGAGGCTGGATCACTGGTGACCTCCATATCAGCCATTTAGGCGTGGTCGCCGTGCTGTCAATTGCCAGGCGGGAAGGGAACTTCAGGACAGAGCTGGTGGTGATGTCAGGCTGCTGCGACTGGGATAGTGCCGGTTCCAGGGCAGTATGACAACGTGCGCGCGGACAGGAGGCTGCTGTGCAGGCCGTCCGGGATCGCGGGGCTTGCGGGCGGCTTCAGGACAGGCCCGGCCGGACCAGGCCGGTCTCGTAGGCGATCACGACCAGCTGGGCCCGGTCTCGCGCGCCGAGCTTGGTCATCGTCCGGTTGACGTGGGTCTTGGCGGTCAGCGGGCTCATGAACAGGGCCGCGCCGATCTCGTCGTTGCTCATTCCCGCCGCGACCCGGGCGAGCACCTCCCGCTCCCGGTCGGTGAGTACCGACAGCGCGGAGGCGTCGACTGGCTGGGCCGGACCGCGCCTGGCGATGCTGGAGATCAGCGTCCGGGTGACGCTCGGCGACAGCAGGGCATCGCCGCGGGCGACCACCCGGATGGCGCTGATGAGGTCCTCCGGCTCGGTGTCCTTGACCAGGAAGCCGCTCGCCCCGGCGCGGATCGCCTCGAAGACATACTCGTCCGCCTCGAAGGTGGTGAGGATGATGATGCGCACGCCGCTCAGCTCGGGGTCGGCGGCGATCTGCCGGGTTGCCTCCAGCCCGTCGGTGCCGGGCATGCGGATGTCCATCAGCACCACCTCGGCCCGCAGCGAGCGGGCCAGATCGACCGCAGCCGCCCCGTCCGCGGCCTCCCCGACGACCTCGATGTCGGGCGCCGAGCCGGCGATGAACCGGAAGCCGGCCCGGACGAGGGCCTGGTCGTCGGCGAGCAGGACCCTGATCACGGCTAGCTCGCGATCGGGCGGGCGCGCGCGCCCCCGCCGTCCGGGACCGCGGCGGGGCCTTCAGTGCCTGCCGGGCCCGCGGCGGGGGCCTGTGGTCCCCGGGCTGGGGCGGCTGCTGCCACCGGCAGCCGGGCGTGGACGGCGAACCCGCCGCCGGGACGCGGCCCGGCATCCAGGGTGCCGCCTAGGGCAGCCGCCCGCTCTCGCATTCCGGCCAGTCCCGCCCCGGTCCCGTCACTGTATGCCGGGGGGGCGGCCCCGCCGTCGTTGACCACGTCCACATACAGGTATCCGCCGTCTTGCCGCAGGCCCACGGTCGCGGCGACGCGGCCGGCGTGACGCACCACGTTGGTGAGTGACTCCTGCACGATACGGTAGACGGCCAGCCCGACCGGCGGCGGCAGCGGCACTGACGGCTCGGCCGGCTCCAGCGTGGTCGGCGTGCCGGCTGCGCTAGTCGCCTCGACGAGCGCGGCGATGGCGCGCAGGTCCGGCACCGGCACCGCCGGGTTCCCGCCGTCGACCTGCCGCAGCACCTGAAGTATGGCCCGCAGCTCGCGCAGTCCGGACTTGCTGGCCCTGCGGATCGCCTGGAGCGCCTCGGCCGCGCTGGCCGGATCGGCGGCCAGCTGCATGCTCGCCGCCGTGGCCTGGACGTTGATCATCGCCATCGAGTGCGCGACCACGTCGTGCAGCTCGCGCGCGATCCGCATCCGCTCGGCGTCGACGCGCCTGCGGGTTTCCTCCTCCCGGGCCTGCTCGGCCCGCGCCGCGCGGTCAGACTCCGCAGCCAGCCACTGGCGGCGCGCCGCCACGTACGCGCCGACGGCGCCGGCGGCGAGCAGCTCCGGCCACATCGTGGCGTTCGGGCCTCCGAACCAGCCGAACGGCCCGAGCAGCCCCTCGGTCACGAAGATAGCCGCCGCCCCCGCGAGCCCGGCGGCAACTGCGATGCGCCGCGCGCGGGTCAGCGCGACCCAGTACACCCCGACGATGACCGGGACGAGCGCGGCACCGTCGATCTGGCCGAGCGCCGCCCACCCGACCGCGCCGACCACGGCCAGCCCGAGCACCTCGACCGGGCGGCTGTTGCGCCAGATCAGGGCGACGGAGGGCACCGCCAGCAGCAGGTAGGCGGCCAGCGGCGGATGGCTGGTCAGGTGCAGGCCACCGTAGCGGTGCACCGGGTTGGCCTCGACGTAGGCGCCGACCACGGCCAGTGCGGTCACCAGCGCTACGCCCGCAGCGCCCGGCCAGCGCCGCGGCAGCCTGACCGCGCTCTTGATGCTCATCACCCGGAGCGTATACCGGCCGCGGGCCGGGGTCATCGTCGCTGCGCAGGCGGGCAGGCTACTGCGCTGGGAGTACCCGCTGCTGCCGGTGCAGCAGCTCACCGGACGCCAGCAGGACGATGCCCGATTACCTCAGCCCGGGAGAGCCTGCTGATCAGCGGCGCAACCAGGCGCCCTAAAGCCACATGAGGGAGTACGCACATGCACACCACCACCGCCCCCGCCGTGCCGGACATCAAGCAGGGCCGCGCCCGGGCGCTGTGCACTGCGGGCGGCGCACTGGCCGCTGCCCTGGCCTGGATCGTGGAAGTCCCCCTGCTGGGCATCCACCTGAACTTCCGCTTCGGCGCCGGCCACATCCAGACAATCGCGGTCGGCCAGGTCATCGGCGTCACCGTGGCTGCCTCGCTGCTCGGCTGGCTGCTGCTCGCCCTGCTCGAGCGGCGCACCCCGCACGCCCGGCGCCTCTGGACCACCATCGCGCTGGCGGCGCTGGCTGCGTCGCTGGCGCTGCCGCTGGCCGCCGCGACGACCACCTCAGCCGCCGCCGGGCTCATCGTGATGCACGTGACCGTCGGGGCCGTCGTGATCCCCGCCATGGCGCACACGGCTCGGACGCGCTGACAGCGCACCAGGATGCCGGGACGGCGCGACCGTCCCGGCAGCACTACGGGTCCTCGCCCAAACCTGCCGGGCACGAGCAAGTTCGCGGCACGACACCGCCCCGCTCAAACCGAGCCAGCAAAACGGACTGCTAGGAGCATGAGATGAATCTCACCCCCACACCGAAGCCCCATCGGCAGCACAGGCCATCCCGCCCCATCCTGGCCACCGCCGTCACATCAGTCATTCTCGGCGCGATATTCGCAGCCTGCGCTGGCACATCCTCGGCGGAGACCACAACAGCCAAGGCCACGACTGCTGCGCTCCCGATGAGCGCTGGCCCCTGGTCCTCGGGCCCTGGATGGGCGGAGTTTACCCAGGGACCATGGACGCCGGCGCGATCCGCCCACACCGAGTACTTCCATGTCGCATCGACCGCCCCGTCCGGCCCGGGCACCATCATCATCACCGGGGTTGTCGACGCCGGGGGCACCGAGCACCCGGGGCGAGCCATCGACGACGCAACCTTCGCCGATGGCGGCTTCCGCATCGACCACAGTGCCGGGCATCCCAGTGCCCGCTTCAACGCAGAGACGTGCGTGGGGACCATCAACCAGACGGGACCGTTCAGTGTCATCGACGGGACCGGCCGGTTCTCCGGCCTCGCAGGCAACGGCACATATGTGTTCCACGCTCTCTACACCACCGCTCGAGACGTCAGAGGCTGCACCAAGGTCATGACCGGCTACATCGAGAGCATCGAAGGCACCGTCACGCTCAGCCCGTCCGCCGCTCGCGCCGTCCAGGCGGCAGCCGGATAGCCATGCCGAGGTCATTTAACCTCAAGCCTGGCCGTGCGGAATCCGGAGCGCACTCCCTATTGCTCGGCCAGCCCGGACGCCACCGAGCACGAACTGATCGAAGCCTGCAAGGCAGCGCAGATCTGGGACCTGATCTCCTCCCTGCCCGGCGGCCTGGACACCGTAGCCGGCGACCGCGGCTACCGGCTCTTATTTCAGGGGGCCGCGGCGGCGATCGCCTATCCTTGATCTCGTTCGTGCTGTGACGGAAGACCAAGTAACCGGAGAATCCCGCTGCTCAGAGAGCTGCCGGCAGCTGTGAAGGCGGACGGCGGGCCTCTGGCGAAGACACCTTCCTAGCGCGGACCGCTGGCCCCGTGACGGCCGCCGAGGCCGGCCTCACGCCGGCGAAGGTGCGGTGGCACCGCGACTTAGCCCCCGCCCGCACCTCCAGGGCCTCATGCCGAACTGGAGGTGATGATCATGACATCTGCGCTGGCAGGCCTTTCCCGCACTCTGGCGGCCCGGTTGCCGTCGGCTGCTCCCGGTAGCCAGGTCCGGATCGAGGGCTGGGTGCACCGCCGCCGTGATCTGGGCGCGGTGACGTTCCTCATCGTGCGGGACCGTTCGGGCCTGGCCCAGGTGGTGGTCCGCGACCCGCAGGCCCGGCAGGTCGTGCGGCGCTGCGGTGAGGAGACCGTCGTCGCGGTCACCGGCGCGGCCACGCCCAACCCGGCCGCGCCGGGCGGCGCCGAGGTCACCGAACCGCTGATCGCGCTGCTGAGCGAGCCCGCCCAGCCGCCGCCGGTGGACTTGTGGCGGCCTACCATCGACGCCGGTCTGCCCGCGATCCTGGACCACGCCGCCGTGACCTGGCGGCATCCGGTCCGGCGGGCGCGATGGGAACTGGCCGCCGCGTCGCTGCACGGCTTCCGGGCCGCGCTGGACGGGCTGGGCTTCACCGAGATCCAGACGCCGAAGCTGGTGTCGTCGGCCACCGAGTCCGGCGCCAGCGTGTTCGGAGTGGACTACTTCGGGCGCCCGGCCTACCTGGCCCAGTCCCCGCAGTTCTACAAGCAGACCATGGTCGGCGTCTTCGAGCGGGTCTACGAGACCGGCCCGGTGTTCCGGGCCGAGCCGCACGACACCGCCCGGCACCTGGCCGAATATGTATCACTCGACGCCGAGCTCGGCTTCATCAGGGACCACCGCGACGTGCTGGCTGTGCTGCGGCACGCGCTGGCCGGGATGACGGCTGCTCTGCGGGCCGAGGCGGAGCCGGCCGTCGACCTGCTGGGGATCGCGATCCCCGAGGTCCCGGCGGAGATCCCGGTTATCCACTTCAGCGACGCGCTCGCGATCGCCGGGGCGCCACCGGACGAGCCGGACCTCGCGCCCGCCCACGAGCGGGCCATCGGCCGGTGGGCAGCCGAGACCCACGGCAGCGAGTTCATCGCCGTCGAGGGCTACCCGATGAGTAAGCGGCCCTTCTACACCCACCCGCAGCCCGGCGACGAACGCTGGTCCAACAGCTTCGACCTGCTCTTCCGCGGCCAGGAACTGGTGACGGGCGGCCAGCGCCTGCACCGGCACTCCGACTACCTGGCGTCCATCCGCGCGCGGGGCGAGGACCCGGCCGCCTACTCGGACTACCTGGAGGCCTTCGCGCACGGCATGCCGCCACACGGCGGGTTCGCGATCGGGCTGGAGCGCTGGACCGGCCGGCTCACCGAGGCCGAGAACATCCGGGAGGTCACGCTGTTCCCCCGGGACCTGCACCGCCTGACGCC
>JBKQQQ010001095.1:0-2880 GCA_052144275.1 Streptosporangiaceae bacterium | reverse complement strand
AGGTTCCTGCTCGCCTCTTCCAGCCGTTCCTGCTCCTGCTGCTCCTGGCCGAAGCCCTTGACCACGCGCACGCCGCCGATGGCCTCGTCGACGACGCCGGCCACGTCGCCCGACTGCTGCTGCGCGTACCAGCTCGCCGGGAACAGCTTGCGCCGCGACGCGAGCGCGATCATCCACAGCGCCGGCGCGACTGCCACGGCCACGAGCGTCAGCAGCGGCGAGAGCACCACCATGATGCCGATGGACAGCACGAACAGCGCGAGGCTGCCGAGCGTGATCGGCACCATGGACAAGATGGACTGCACCATGTTCAGGTCCGAGATGGACCGGCCGACCAGCTGCCCGGTGTGGATCTCGTCCTGGCGCGCGCCGTCCAGCCGGGACAGCGAGTCGAAGAGCTCGGTGCGCAGGTCATGCTGCACGTCCAGGGAGAGCTTGCCGCCCCGGTAGCGGCGCAGGTAGATGGCACCGTAATTCACCGCGGCCGCGATGACGAGCAGGCCGGCCAGCGGCCAGATCGACTCCCGCTGGGTCACGATCACGTTGTCGATGATCTGCCGCTGCACCAAGGGTATCGCCGCGGTCGCGGCCGTCGCCACCAGCGCGCCGCTCATCGCGATGAGGACCGTCCGGCGATAACGCCAGCAGTAGCCCGCCAGCCGCCTTAGCCACCCGTAGTCCGAAGCCCGCGTCCCAGCCGTGTTTCCTGTCCTCCCTGACCGCGTTACCCCTTTACCGCGCAGACAGGTTAACAGCCAGCCCTCCAGATTCATTTCCCAAACTAACCATCTGGCGCGGCGGGCGCCGCGGTCAGGAGTAGCCGTCGCCGGGGGTGCGCGAGGGCGGGTTGGTGGGCCGCTCGTACCTGCGGCGCACCACCCGGCGCCCGACGGCGCGGCGGGAGACCTCGCCGATCAGCGACCCGATGGCGACGCCGAGCACCAGGTTGACCACGCCGGTGGCGGCCTTCTGCGATAGCGGGGCGTTCGTGCTGAACGGGTACACCACCGCCACCACGGTCGCCAGCCCGATGATCCAGCCGAAGAAGACCCGCGGATACGGGGTAGCGAGCAGCAGCAGGTGCATCATCGCGGTCGCGGCCAGCGCGATCGCGGCGGCCGCGAACACGTATCCCGCCGTGGACGCGTCACCCCAGGCGCCGTCCCGGCTCGGCGCCAGGATCGGGACCTTGAACAGCCACCGGCACACTAGGATGCCGACCAGCGCGATCAGGCCCGCGACGACCGCCGTCGCCGCGCCGCCCGACCACAGCGTTTTCGCGTCCACCCGGCGCTGCGTCTCCAGCTCAGGCTCAGGCCCGCGCATCGGAATTGTCATCGGCTCGCCTTACGTTGAACAGCGCGACTCTATCTACAGATCTCACCGCATCTACAGACCTAACCGCCTGCGGCGGTCCGAAACTCCCCGGAGGTAAACGTCGTGGCCAAGCTGGCCCGCTGGGCGCAGGCCCTGCGCCCGCTCCGGTCCGCTGCTACGACACCGTGACCGAGACGCTGGGGTAGCCGCTGGCCCCGTTGGGTTCCGGCTGGGCCTGCACGCTGGTCTGGGTGTAGCCGGTCTTGTCGGTGGCCCGGGCCTCGAGCATGTGCGGCCCGGGGGCGGCGTCCCATTCCCAGACCCACTGCCGCCAGCAGTCGATACCGGGCACGGCGGCGAGCTTAGCCTCGTTCCACGGTCCTTGGTCGACGCGCACCTGGACGGCCTCGATGCCCTTGTGCTGGGCCCAGGCCACCCCGGCCACCGCCGTGGTGCCGCCCCCGAGGTTGTTCAGGCCGTTCGGCACGTCGATGCGGCATTCGGTCTTGATCGGCGCCTGCTGCGACCAGCCGCGCTGCGCCCAGAAGGCGTAGTTGCCCGCGAACGTGGTCACGTTGATGTCGGTCACCCACTTGGTCGCGGACACGTAGCCGTAGAGCCCGGGCACCACCATGCGGGCCGGGAAGCCGTGCGCGATCGGCAGCGGCTGGCCGTTCATCGCCACCGCGAGCAGCGCGTCCCGGCCGTCCATCACGGTCTGCACCGGGGTGCCCGAGGTGAACCCGTCCACCGACGTGCACAGCAGCTGGTCCGCCCCGGCCTTGATCCCCGCCTCGCGCAGCACCGCGGCCAGGCTGGCACCCAGCCACTTGGCGTTGCCGATGTACGGGCCGCCGACCGGGTCGGACACGCAGCACAAGGTCACGTAGTCCTCGATCAGCGGCCGCTTGAGCAGCTCGTCGAAGGTGAGCGTGATCTCCCGGTCGACCATGCCGTGGATCCGCAGCTGCCAGCTCGACGGGTCGACCTGCGGCAGGATGAGCGCGGTGTCCACCCGGTAGAAGCTGTTGCTGGACGTGACGAACGGCGAGAGCCCCGGTACGTCGAAGTTGACCCCGGACGGCAGCGTCGGCGTGGCACCCGCGGGCTTGGGGATGCGCAGGGACCGCTGCGCGCTGGCCACGCTGCTCCGCTCGGCCAGCAGCCGCCCGGCCAGCCCGGCCCCGGCCGCGATGCCCGCGGTCGCCGCGCCGGCCGCGAGGAAGCTGCGGCGGCCCGGCCGCGTCGGCTCGAGCTCTTCGGCCTCTGGACCAGCCTCGACCGCGGGATCAGCGGCGACCGCGGGATCCGCCGCGGTCACCGGGTCAAACGAGACCGTCGGCCGGGCGGCGGTCAGCGCCGGCGGGCCCACCAGCGGAATCAGCAGCCGCAGCACGGCCACCGCGGCTGCCGTCGCGGCCAGGGTCGGCAGCAGACTGGTGAACGTCGCGGTAGGCCGGGTCGCGGCGGCGGTCAGCCCGACCACCGCGAACACCCCGAGGCCGGCCATGCCGTACGCCATCCGCCGCGTGGCCGCCGCGCCGATGATGGCCGCGAAGATGG
>JBKQQQ010001094.1:0-3680 GCA_052144275.1 Streptosporangiaceae bacterium | reverse complement strand
TGGGCGGTCGCGCTGGGCAGCGCGCTGTCGGCGATGTTCATCCTGGCGGCGAATTCCTGGATGCAGCACCCGGTCGGGTACGTGATGGTCAGCGGGAAGCCGCAGCTGAACGACATCTGGGCGTTGTTCACCAACCCGGTGTTCGTGTGGGGTTATGCCAAGGTGCTGTTCGTGTCGCTGGTCACCGGTGCGGTGGTGATGCTAGCGGTCTCGGCGTGGCAGCTGCGGCACGGCGGGGACCGCGGCGTGTTCACCCGGTCGGCGCGGCTGGCGCTGGTCGTGCTGGTCCCGGCGATCTTGTTCACCTTGCTGGTGGGCGATGAGCTGGGGGTGATCGAGGGCCGGTACCAGCCGATGAAGATCGCGGCGGCCGAGGCGCAGTGGACCACCTGCCAGCCGTGCTCGTTCTCGCTGTTCCAGATCGGCGGCGGCAGCAACGACCAGACCCCGACCCAGATCATCGAGATCCCGCACCTGCTGTCCCTGCTGGCCACCAACCACTGGAACGGCCAGGTGGTCGGGCTGAACCCGCTGCAGTCGCAGTACACCAAACAGTTCGGCCCCGGCTACTACGTGCCAAACGTATTCATCCAGTACTGGGCCATGCGGGTGATGGCGTACCTGGGGGTCCTGGTTCTCCTGATATCCGTGTGGGGGCTGTGGCTGATCCGGCGCAAGAAACTCGCCACCTCCCGGGTGTTCCTCTGGGTGGCAGTATGGGGGGCGGTGCTGCCGTTCCTGATGAACACCGCAGGCTGGTTCCTGACCGAAAGCGGCCGCCAGCCGTGGATCGTGCAAGGCATCATGCTGACCAAGAACGGGATCTCCCCGACCGTTAGCACCACCACACTGTGGATCAGCCTGGTCGCCTTCGTCCTGCTGTACGGCACGCTCGGCACCGTCGACCTGATCTTGATGCTGCGGTACTCCCGCGAGCAGCTGCCGCCCCCGCGCACCGAGGCCGACGCCGGCGCGCCGGTCCCGGCCGTCCTGTATTAGGGGTCACGATGAGCAGTCTCATCCCGTTCTGGTACATCATCATCGCGGTGTTGTGGACCGGCTTCTTCATCCTGGAGGGGTTCGACTTCGGCGTCGGCATGCTGCACAGCCTCGTCGGCCGGGATGAGGCGGGCCGCCGGGCGGCGATCAACACGATCGGGCCGCTGTGGGACGGCAACGAGGTCTGGCTGATCGTGGCCGGGGCCGCCATGTTCGCCGCGTTCCCCGGCTGGTACGCGACGATGTTCTCGGCCTACAACCTCGCGCTGGTCCTGCTGCTGGCCTCCCTGATCGTCCGCGGTGTGGCTTTTGAGTACCGGGGCAAGCGCGACGCGGCCCGCTGGCGCCGAACCTGGGATGTGCTGCTGACCGCGGGCAGCCTGCTGGCCCCGCTGCTGATCGGCGTGGCCCTGGCCGGCCTGCTGCACGGGCTGCCGATCAACTCCGCCCAGAACTACACCGGCTCGTTCTGGGACCTGCTCCAGCCTTACGCCCTGTTCACCGGCATCACCCTGGTCCTGGTCTGCCTGCTGCACGGCGCGACGTTCTTGTGCCTGAAGACCACCGGCGACATGCGTGAGCGATCCTGGCAGGTGGCCCGCCGCGTGGCTCCCTTCACCGGCGCCGCCGTCATCGGCTTCATCATCTGGACCCACGTGACCGCCAGCACCGCCTTCTTCCTCAACGTGATCGAGTTGCTCGCCGTGCTCGCCGTCATCGCCGCCGTCTGGCTGGTCTATGAGCACCGCGAGGGCTTCGCCTTCGCCGCGACCACGGTCACGATCGCGGCCTGCATCCTGTCGATCTTCGTCGACCTGTACCCCAACGTGATGGTCTCCTCCACCAACCCGGCGTACAACCTCACCGTGCACAACACCGCGTCCGGCGGGTACTCACTCAAGGTGATGACCGTCGTCGTCATCATCCTCCTGCCGGTGGTCCTCGCCTACCAGACCTGGACCTACTACGTGTTCCGGCGTCGCGTCAGCAAGCAGGAATTCCAGCCGCCAGCCCCACCGAGCGCGCCGGGTGGCGTCCCTCCTAAGCCGGTAACGAGCCCCGAGGTCGGCCCTCCGCCGACCAGAAGCGGCCACTGACCGGACAGGCTGCCCGGTGTATTCACCCGATTCGAGTGAGCAAGCAGCGATGCGATCGCGATCTGATGAGGATAACGGCCGGATAGATCGGCAGAGGAGCTGACATGGCGACCAACGACGTTGACGCGCTGGTGATTTTCGGCGCGACAGGCGACCTAGCCAAGATCGAGACATTCCCGGCGCTGGTGGGCCTGGTCCAGCGCGGTGTGCTCAACGTGCCCGTGATCGGGGTGGCGAAGAGCGGCTGGGGGCTGGAGCTGTTCCGCGACTACGCGGCCGCCTCGCTGCGGCTCAACCAGATGGACCCGGATACCGCCGACGCCCGGAAGATGCTCAGCCTGCTGCGGTACGTGGACGGAGACCTCGGCGACGAGGCCACCTACAAGGCCATGTCGGATCAGATCGGCACGGGCCAGCGGGTTCTGTACTACATGGAGGTGCCGGCCCAGCTGTTCGGGCGGATCGCGGAGGGGATCGCCTCGGTCGGCCGCACGAACGGCGCGCGGGTGATGGTGGAGAAGCCGTTCGGCATCGACCTGGCCAGCTCGCGGCAGCTCAACGACACCATGCACAAATACTTCCCGGAAGAGGCCATCTTCCGGGTCGATGACTGGCTGGCCTTCGACCCGGTGGAGAACGTGCTGTTTGTCCGGTTCGCCAACTCGGTGATCGAGCCGCTGCTCAACCGGACCTACGTGGAGAGCATCCAGATCACCATGTCCGAGGCGTTCGACGTCGCCGACCGCGGCCGGTTCTACGACCGGACCGGCGCCATCCGGGACGTGCTGCAAAACCATATGCTCCAGGTGCTGGCGACCATCCTGGCCGAGCCGCCGAGCAAGCACGATCTTTCCGGCTGGCGGGACGCCAAGCAGCAGGTGGTGAACGCGCTGAGCACGCTGACCCCGGAGAACACGGTGCGCGGCCAGTACGAGGGCTACCGTCAGGTGGAGGGCGTGGACCCGAATTCGACCGTGGAGACGTTCGTCGCGGTCCGGCTCACCGCCGATACCTGGCGCTGGGCCGGGGTGCCGATCCTGATCCGGGCGGGCAAGTGCATGCCGGTCACCGCTACCGAGATCAATATCACGTTCAAGCCGGCGCCGCACGACGTGTTCGGGATCGAGCCCGCCAGGCCAGCGGACATGCTGAGGTTCCGGATCTGGCCGGAGACGCAGGTCGGCCTCACCCTGCACGGGAAGAAGCCCGGGGCCGGCTGGGAGCCGCAGGCGGAGGAGCTCGCGTTCGCGCAGCAGGCCGGGTCCGACATCCGCCCCTACGACCGGCTCATCGGCGCGGCGCTGGACGGAGACCGCTGGCTGTTCGCCCGGCAGGACACCGTGGAAGCCGCATGGGAGATCGTCGACCCGGTGCTCGGTGATGTCGTCCCCGTGCACCCCTACGCCAGGGGCAGCTGGGGTCCCAAGGAGGCGGAGCGGCTACTGGCCAACCGGGAAACGTGGTACGACCCGGCTGGCTGAGCCGCACGCAGAAATAAAGGACAACCGGGATCGGGGACGCGCCATGAACGACCAAGATAACCGGCGCCGTGTGGTGATCATTGGTGGCGGATTCGCCGGGCTG